>CAKUKW010000051.1 GCA_934663885.1 uncultured Tidjanibacter sp. | reverse complement strand
TCCCTTACCTGCTTATAGTAGGTGAAAAGGAGGAGGCGGAGGGCAGCGTTTCGGTGCGTCTCCAGGGCGAAGGCGACAAGGGCGCGATGAGCAAGGAAGAATTCGCCGCTTACATGAACGACCTTGTGGCAAAGGAAATAGAAGAATAGATTCAACTACAGAGTACGAGTGAAAAGTTCGACACATAATTTGTCCGGATCCAGGATAGTTATATGGAGTTTTCGTGTGATATTATGCGTTTTCGCAGTGTCGGTCAGTTCGTGCGTACTTGACAAAACCGCTGCCTTCCCTGAAGAGCAGGGGCTTGTGAGTCACCTTTCCATTGACGATGCAAGAGTATTCTTCGATGAAGTGGGAAAAAACCTGCATCCGGGTCCCGTTGGATATACCCGTTCGGAACCCCCTTTTCATAGTTTCGCACCAGACTGGAGCAAAGCGCTCTATTCGGTTTTTCTGGGAGAGGAGGTGATAGAGGTTCCCTTTGAGGGATTGGGTTTTATCATAGACCATAAAACTCCGGAAGGGGAAAACTGGGAAACAGATCCGGCAGACAGCGCAAAAGCCAATACTTCCGTAAAACTCATAGCGGGCCTTAACGAATGGGGTGAGATCGTTTATCGAATGCTTTACATCACCTCGTTCGGAAGTTGGGCCGGTGATAGGGGGCTGGAGGCGGCCGAGGTTACCATCCGGGATACGGAAGACTCGTTCAGCGGCAGTTTCCTGTTGTACGAAACGACAGGAGAATTTATTGCAGGATATGTTTTTGCGGCCGGTGAGGCTACACATACGATATCCTTACCCGGGCTTTTGACGGGGGCCGGTTCTCTTTCTGATGGGGAATGCGTCTATCACTATATGAATTGGCACTGGTGTTATTACTTTCCGGGAACTACCGTATTGAACCCCGATAACTGTATTTACCTCGGTAGGGAACTGCTTTATGTGTTGTGCGTTTATAAAGACGACGGGGGGATCGGGGGAGGAGGCGTCGCCGTGTGCACCGAATGCAGGCAAACCCCGTGCGCCTGCGCCTGCGAAGACTGTGGGGAAAATCCCTGCGTATGCGTGGGACAGGATTACGATCCCAAGACGACCGACCACCTGTTCCGGTTCAGTTTTCCCCACACCATGTCGAAGCAGGCCAACGAATACCTTTGCGTACCTTCCGCCATGGCCTACGTCAACGGGCTTTACGGGGGATCGAACGATTGGGAGTACTACGCGTTGAATTACATGCAGGAATACGGAGGTAATATTTATGATTATGGGGTTGAGGGTGCTAATATGACCCCGTTCCTCCAGACCCATTTCCATACCCAGGCGGGGGGAGACCCCGCGAGTTACCTAAGCAGGAATTATCCGGTATTCCTCACCTACAACAACGGCTCGCACGCGGTAATAGTGGTTGGTTGCCGCCCGCCCAACTATCTGATATACATGGACCCTGCGTTCGGACGGTTGCGAATAGCCACCTACAGCGAACTTGGAGACCGGAGCATGAACTGGACTATGGCCCTTACCGGGAAAAAATAGATAAAAATACAGCTATGAAAACAAAACAGATTATTTTAAGTATTTTGGGAACTGTCATGTTCGCCTGTATTTTTTCATATGATCTCGTCGCCCAGGAGCAAAGGTCACAAATGGATATCCTTACTTCCTACGAATGGCATAGTTATCTTCCTGAATATGAAGTATTATATATATATATATATGGAGAGAATGAGATTAATGTAAGCAGTTATTTGTTCAAGCACGATTTTGAACGGCAGGATATTTTTAAATTTTACCTTAGCGACGAGCCTGACGAGGAGTTCGACGAAAGTAAGGTAGGCAAGGCTCAAAACGGAAAGTTTATAGTTTATCTAAATAATGATTCCAGAACTACAGTCGATGAGATCCGGTCGCTTAGCGATGAAGAGCTGGTTACTAAGCGATTAGGAAGATATGTAGGGGGAGTAATTAAACCAAAAAGATTTGTCGCCAAAGAGAAAAAAGGGGAGGCCTGGGTGGAAGAGTACCAGAGGGGGGGCTCAGGACTATGAAAACAAAAAACGTTTTTTTAAGTATCTTGGGGACCATTGTATTCTCCGGATCGTTTTCGTACAGCCTCGCCGCTCAGGAACAAAGATCCCAACTGGAAATACTGGCCTCTTACGAATGGCATAATTATCTTCCAGAATATGAAGTATTAGATATATATATATATACTGAGGATGAATTAAATATAAGCAGCTACTTATTTAAACACAGTCTTGAACAGCATAATACCTATCCCTTCTACCTTAGCGACGAGCCTGACAAGGAGTTCGACGAGAGTAAAGTTGGCAAGGCCCAAAACGGGAAGTATATTGTTTTCAAAGACAAGAACTCCAGGGCTAAAGTCGATGAAATACGCACCCTGAACGATGAGGAATTGGTGCTTAAAAGTATGAGTGTATATGTAGGGGGTTGGAAACCGAGAAGATATATCGCCAAAGAGAAAACAGGAGACAATCAAGTATTAAATACGATAATCAAATAAGTTAAACTAATTTTTAGGAGGACACAACTATAGCAGCGCCAAAAAAACCATATCCGCCAAGGCCATATAATAGCGGGCCCCGGGGCAGGAACATGCCCCAGCAGAAAGAAATGCCCAACCGCATCAACGAGCAGATTACTGCTCCGCAGGTGCGCGTAGTGGGTGACGGGGTAGAAGGATCGGACGTAATGCCGACTTCGCAGGCTTTGAGAATAGCCAGGGAGCAGGAGCTCGACCTTATCGAGATTTCCCCGAAGGCCGAACCTCCGGTAGTCCGCATAGGCGACTACCAGAAATTCCTTTACCAGCAGAAGAAAAAAGCCAAGGAGCTTAAAGCGAAGACGGTCAAAGTTATCATTAAAGAAATACGGTTCGGGCCACAGACCGACGACCACGATTATAATTTCAAGCTCCGCCATGCCCAGAACTTCCTCAAGGAAGGCTCGAAAGTAAAAGCGTATGTCTTTTTCCGCGGACGTTCGATAGTGTTCAAGGAGCAGGGCGAAATACTTCTTCTCCGGTTCGCCACAGATCTGGAAGAACTGGCCAAGGTGGAAATGATGCCCAAGCTCGAAGGCAAGCGCATGACCATGATGCTCGCCCCGAAGCCTAAGAAATAAATAGTCCGGAAATGTGCCGGAAAATCATCCGGTTTGGTCGATATGCAAAAGCCGCTATCCCCAGGGGGTGGCGGCTTTATTTAATGGCGGCCGCCGGGTTCAATTATTATCCCCTTCGGTTTTTTACATTCTTTTAACGCCACGCATCAAAAAACTACCGGCCTTCCGAAGGCCGGTAGTTTTTAATTAGCTTTATTACTTCCACGTTTATTTCAGGATAGTCTCGGTCTGGCCTATCTTATGGCCATCCATATATATCTCTACGAGGTACGTTCCGCTCACTATTTCACCATTATAGTAGAGACCGACGCTGAGATCCGTATTCTGGTAGTCCACATCGCGGGCTGCGGAGTAGGTTATCCTGTCGCCCTGGAATTCGAACAGCGAAGACGCGTCGCCAGCCATAACATATCCGTCGGGACCGGTTATGCGGGCATAAACCGTCCTCTGTCCGGCGTTGGCGATATCGTTGCCCGCCAGGATGAAGTTGATCTGGAGGCGTACGGCACGTGAAGCGCGGGTTACGGGTTTGTCGTTGTTGTTAAGCGGTATGAGCTCAATGTCGCGCGCCCTGATGACCGATCCCACCTTAACCCTCTCGGTCAGTTCGGTAGCCTTTTCTTCGGCCACTTCAGCGCGGAGCCTTTCGTTGGACGCCTGCCTGCGGTACGTAACGTTCTCCTCTGCAAGGGCGCGGTTAAGTGCGTTCAGCGAATCGATTTGTACAACGTAGCGCCTCATTACATCTTTGAGTGTTTTGAGTTCGTTCTCGTATTTGCGGATCGTAGCGCGGCTTACGTTGCGCTCTTTCTGCAGCGCCTGATAAAGCGAGTCGGCGCGTAATTTTTCCTCGTCCAGGCTCTCGTTGATAGCCGTGTGGGTGGTCTGGAGGTTGTCCAGATCCGTCCTGAGTTCATTTATCTCCCCTGCCAGAATAGTCTTCTCGACTTCTGCCTCCTTCTTGATCTTGTTTGTCTGCATGAAATAAAGGACTGCGACGCCGACGAGAAGTACGGCGAGCAGAATTACCACGATCTGGTAACCCCTTACCGACTTGTTCGGAGTAGTCCCGTTTTCCTGACTTTTGTAATCTTCCATGATTGAATTAGTTTTAGCGGTTAATATTCAGTTTACAGCGATAATCTTCCAATGTTATATTTAACCCGGGGACGGGCGCCGTAAGCTCCTGCGCACAAAACGATCCCTCCGATAACCTGCTAAATAATGATACAATTATTTATTATATACAAATATAAAACAAAATCTATTGTAAAACGCTCTGGTTTGGAAACTTTAAGTTTTTATAAGATACGAGCCTGGCGCGAATCCTGCCCCATTTAATCGGGGACTCCACGAAAACGGGTATCCTGTTGGGGTCGTCACTTAGCCATATATGGAGTTCGTTGCCATCCTCGAACGGCTCCCCCTCGCGTGTGGTTATCTCACAAATGAGGTGCTGGGTCTTCACGTCGCCGAAACCCTTTACCTTTATGGTGTCTTTTCCGGCATAGCGGTATTTGAGGTGCCTTATCGATTCCTGGTTGACGAGCGTTATATAGCTCTCCTCTCCTTCCTTCGGTATAGCGAGTTCGGCCGAGCGCAGCGAGTAGATAAGGGATACGATATCGCGGGTGCCGTCTTCCAGCGGCAGGGTACTCATTTTATTCTCGTATTTTCCGGGCCTGTTGGCCTTTATCTGCATCTCCATCTTATCCCAGTCATATAAATACTCGTTGTTGTAGATGTAGCTGCCTTCCTTTATTTCAGATGCGGCCTTCAGCGGAAGGTGTGTCTTTTTATCTATCCAAGTAAGGTAATTGTTGTCCATCTTGAATGCCCACCTGCCTACCGTAGTCCTCGCGAAAGCGCTGATATAATAAGAGGGAACCCCATCCACTACGTCATCGGTAACCTTGACCGACAATTTGGCCATATCTATATTGGGGACTATCTTGGCAATAAAGCTTATGGAGAATTCTATCTCTTCTCCGCTTTTATACGGTATGCTGCCGGAAGGAGTGACCTGCGCCCGCAGGGTTACCGAAGATATCGCCAGTACGGCTATAAAAAAGAGCTTTTTCATTCGTTGTGGACAAAATTAATTTTATGTGTTTTTTTATATAACGTGCAAAAATAACGATTTATGCAAAAAAAGAGCCAAAAACTCTCTTTTTCCCTCTTTTTAACGGCTTTACATCCCGCACAAATTTTATTGATAATGAATGTTGAAAGTCATTTAGGTTGCGCTGTAAGTATCTGTGGCGGCTTTCTGCCTTCTGCATCCTTACAATTCAAAGTCGGAAAGCAGGCTCCCGGCGCCTCATGATATCATGCCGAAATCGGTATCGCCGTGGTTGTGATATTTTTCACGGAGCCTCGCAAGGAGGATATTACCGGGGGCGGAAAGCGTGGGGTCGGAGTCGAGTATTTCTGTAGCCGCCCTACGCGCCAGTTCTATTATGGCCGTGTCGCGGGAAAGCGAAGCGATCTTAAGGTCGAAAGCCGTACCGCTCTGCTGCGTGCCCTGCAAATCTCCGGCGCCGCGCAGTTTAAGGTCGAGCTCCGACAGTCGGAATCCGTCATTGGTTTCCACCATCGCTTCGAGCCTTGAGCGGGCTTCCTTCGAAAGCTTTTCACCGCTCATCAGAATACAATAGGATTGTTCAGCTCCGCGTCCTACCCGTCCGCGGAGCTGGTGCAGCTGCGAAAGGCCGAACCGTTCGGCGCTCTCGATAACCATGACGGTGGCGTTCGGAACGTCCACCCCGACCTCGATTACCGAAGTAGCCACCATTATATGGGTCTCACCCTCCTTGAAAGCCCTCATTCCTTCGTTCTTGTCTTCGGAACTCATCTGACCGTGAACGGCGGAAATACGGTAATCCGGCAGGGGAAATTCCTGTGAAACCGCCTCGAAACCATCGTGCAGGTCTTTATAATCCATCTTTTCCGACTCTTTAATAAGCGGGTAGACAATATAAACCTGCCTCCCTTTGGCCACCTCCCCGCGGATAAACCCAAAGAGTTTCATTCGCTGGGAATCGTAAAGGTGGCGCGTCATAATGGGTTTGCGCCCCGGCGGAAGCTCGTCTATCACCGAAACGTCGAGGTCGCCGTAAAGTGTCATGGCCAGAGTACGCGGAATGGGTGTGGCGGTCATTACGAGTATATGCGGGGGCTGGCTGCTCTTCGTCCACAGACGCGAACGTTGCGCCACTCCGAAACGGTGCTGCTCGTCTATCACCACGAAACCGAGGTTGTAGAACTGTACCCTTTCCTCAATCAGGGCGTGGGTGCCTATAAGTATATCTATTTCGCCTGATGCGAGTTTTTCGAGGATGTCCCTGCGTTCGGCGGTTTTCGTGGAACCGGTCAGGACTGCCGCTTGTACGCCGACCCCTTCTACCATCTTCGATATGGAGGCGAAATGCTGGCGCGCGAGTATCTCGGTTGGAACCATCATACAAGACTGGAAACCGTTATCGGCGGCCAGCAGCATAGCCATAAGCGCCACGAGGGTTTTGCCGCTTCCCACGTCGCCCTGGAGCAGGCGGTTCATCTGGTGCCCCGTAACGGTGTCGGCACGTATTTCCCTGACAACCCTCTTCTGCGCCGCCGTCAGCTCGAAAGGAAGTTTTTCATTATAAAAGGTATTGAAATACTCTCCTACCCGAGGAAACATGAATCCGTCCTCCGCGGTGGTGCGTGTCGCTCTCTGTGAGAGAACCGACAACTGGATGCCGAAAAGCTCCTCGAATTTGAGCCTGTACTCAGCCTGTTTCAGCATATTTGGCGACTGCGGGAAATGTATATTGTAAAGCGCTTCGCGAAGCGGCAGCAGGTCGTATTTACGGCGGATACTGTCGGGAAGCGTCTCGGTTATGTACGGTGCGACCTGTTCCCAGAGGCCGCAAACAAGGTTATATATACCTTTGGCCCCCAACTGCACCCCGGAAAGTTTCTCCGTCGTACTATAGACCCCCTGCAATCCCCCGCCGGGACGGTTTGCCAGTCTCTCCACAAGGTCGATCTCCGGATGGACGAACGATACTTCCCCGCGGAAGATACCGGGCCGCCCGAAGACAAGGTATTCCCTTTCGGGCTCGAGCCGCTTTTCCATCCATTTGATGCCCTTGAACCACAGTAACTCCGCCGTACCGGTACCGTCGGAAACTGTCACCACAAGCCTTTTCTTCGGGCCCGTTCCCTGGTATGAAAACCCCTTTACACGGGCCTTCACCTGGATATACGCGCCCGTATCTTCCCTGACATCGGCTATTCGGTAAACCTTGGTGCGGTCCACGTACCGGAAAGGGAAATAATAAAGCAGGTCGCCGAAAGTACGGATGCCCAGCTCCTTGTCGAGAAGGGCCGCGCGCCTTTCGCCGACGCCCTGAAGGAATTTTATATCGTAATCGAGCGCGGTGGCCATAATAGCGGTTTGCCCTCCAAAAATAGTAAGAAAACGAGTATATTTGCATACGACGATGCGAAAAAAGGAATACATATCAATAGAGGAGCGAACTGCCGGAGGAAGTTTCTCACGCCGGAAGAGCTCGGCAGTGCGGATCGGAGCCACGGTTATCGGGGGCGGCACACCAGTGGCTGTGCAGACAATGACCGATACCGACACCAACGACGCGGAAGCCTCCGTCTCCCAGATAGGTCGCATCCGTGAGACGGGTTGCCGGATTGTAAGGCTTACAGTCCAGGGCATTCGGGAAGCGGAAGCCATGGAGAAAATAGCGGCGGAAGTAAGGCGCCGCTGGCCTGAGATGGCACTGGTTGCCGACGTCCATTTTCTGCCCGAAGTGGCGCTGGCCGTAGCCGGTTTTGTCGATAAGGTGCGCATCAATCCCGGCAACTACCATAACGCTGAAGGCGCTCTCGAGACGCTTCTGGACAAATGTGCCGCGCACGGGACGGCCCTGCGCATAGGCGTCAACCACGGCTCGCTGGCTTCCGGAGTAGTCGAAAAATACGGCGATACCCCTGAGGGAATGGTAGCCTCGGCAATGGGGTTCCTTCGAGCATGCCGCGAAAAAGGTTTCGATCAGGTAGTCGTTTCAATGAAGTCCAGTAACACGCGGGTCATGGTACAGGCATACAGGATGCTGCTCCGCGAGATGGATGCCGAAAGAATTGATTTCCCCATCCACCTCGGCGTGACCGAAACGGGGAACGGTATGGAGGGGAGGGTAAAATCAGCCGTTGGTATAGGAGCACTTATGGCAGACGGCATAGGTGACACAATAAGGGTCTCACTTACCGAACCCCCTGAAAACGAAATACCCGTGGCAACTGCACTCGTCGAACATTTTTCGGGGGGAAATAATTTTTCTGCAGGGACAGAAACGGTGATAAAGCCGGGCACAACAGATAAAGAGTGGCTGCCGGGATATTTGCGGTACGGCGGGCTTTTCGATGCTTACAACTATAAAAGGCGGCGGGCGGATCGTGTTGGAAGGCTTGGGGGAGGAAATGAACCCCTGCTTTGGAGCGAGCTCGAGGCCGACGAACTTTCGGCCGCAGGGGAAGGAAAGATAGTCCTACTTACAGCAGTCTCGCAAAATCCCGTCGCGGAGTGGCGGCAGACCCTGGAAGCGATGAAAGCGGCGGGTGATCGTCGTCCCGTAATACTGGGACGCGCCTACACCGATACAGACCCCGAGGCGCTTACGGTAAAAGCGGCGGCCGATTTCGGCGTAATGTTCATCGATGGCATTGCCGATGGCATACGCATAGACGCTCCGGCAGTCATTCCCGCCGGATTCATAAAAGACTTGTTGCTTAACATACTACAGGCTTCCCGTGCCCGGATCAGCAAAACTGAATTCATAGCATGCCCCGGATGCGGGCGCACCCTTTTCGGCCTGCAGGAAACGCTCAAAAAAGTAAAGGCCCGCACTTCGCATCTGAAGGGGCTGAAGATAGCAGTGATGGGGTGTATCGTGAACGGCCCGGGGGAGATGGCCGATGCCGATTACGGATACGTGGGAGCCTCTCCCGGACATGTTACACTCTACCGCGGGAAAACGCCCGTTAAAAAAAACGTGCCGCAGGAGTCGGCCCTCGAAGAGTTAATCTCGCTGATGAGAAACGACGGCAAATGGGTGGAACCATGAAGATATTCCCGCTGACATACCTTGGCAACATCGAATATTTTTCGGAATTATGTTCCGGGGCAAAAATTGTCATCGACATAGGGGAGAATTATGTGAAGCAAACTTATCGCAATCGCTGCGAAATAATGACGGCGGGCGGGGTAATCCCCCTCATCGTTAACGTCGCAAAGGGAAGGAGCATCCATAAAAAAGCTGTGAAGGATATCAGGATAGACTACTCCAAGCGCTGGATGCACCAACATAGGGTGTCGCTGATATCCGCTTATAAAAATTCACCGTACTTCGACCATTACTGGGAAAAGTTCGAGCCGTTCTACCTCAGGGAATTCGCTTTCCTGGCTGACCTGAACAGGGGCCTTCTGGAAACCGCACTCGCGGCCCTGAAGCTGGAACCGGAATTCAGGTACAGCGGGGAATATGTGCGCGGGGAAGAAAATGATGGGGATATGAGGGGAAATTTCCCGCGGAAATCGCGTCATTTGCCTGCGGGGGAACTCCAGACGCCTATTTTTACAATGGAGCCTTACACCCAGGTTTTTTCCGGAAGAATCCCTTTCGAACCTAACCTGTCGGTAATAGACCTTATCTTTTGCGAAGGTCCCTGTGCACGGGATATTTTAATGAAGGGAGCTGAAAAGGAGGGGGATATTGGGAAGAAACCTTTTTAAGTCAGCACGGCTTTCCCCGCGAGGAAAATCAGCGTAACGATGGTGAACCTTACTCCCTTACCTATCAATATTGACGGCGCGCATTTCCACGGATTTATCCTGAAAAAGCCGAGTGCCACGGCAAATACGTCACCTATAAGCGGGATACCGGTTGCCAGGCCCAGCAGGGAGCCGAATTTTTCGACCCGGGCGCGCTGCTTTTCCATAGATTGCTCCTTTACCTTGAAATATTTTTCGATCCACTCCCATTTGCCGAGCCGCCCGAGCCAGTACGAGAGCATACTGCCGACCCAGTTGCCCATGGTGGCGGAAACGACGGCCAGGACGGGATTGCCCCCGACGGCCAGCAGGCTGAGGATAAGTGCGTCGGCACTCATGATGGGCAGGGTTGCTCCCAGAAAAACGCCTATGTAGCCCCATTGCTGGAGGAATTCTATGATTGCTTCCAAAACGGTAGTTTAATTCAAATAATATATCGATTAATTCTTACTCGTGACCTTGTGATCCCGTTTCCTGGGGCTCCGCTTCCTGCGATCCTTTCTCCTGCGCATGGAAATGTGTGTAGACGCTGTGTGCTTTCACCTTTCCGATTACTTTTGCGAGCTCTTCTTCCTGCATGGCCTTTATC
>CAKUKW010000050.1 GCA_934663885.1 uncultured Tidjanibacter sp. | reverse complement strand
GGGGGAAATATGGGAGTTCCGTAAAGGTGAAAGCTATTCCACACAAAATGAGCCTACTGCGCTTTGCAGGTGCGGCGCGTCGAAGAATAAGCCCTACTGCGACGGTTCACATATGGAAACCCGATGGGATCCGCGCCTGACCGCTTCCAATCGCCCGCTTCTTGACGATGCCGAAGGATTCGACGGCCCTACGCTCGTACTTTCCGATAATGAGAAATATTGCGTGTTCGCCCGCTTCTGTGACGCCAAGGGCCGTGTCTGGAACCTTGTAGGGCAATCTGATAATGCACAAGCGAGGGAGCTTACCATCCGTGAGGCCAATATGTGCCCGGGCGGGCGCCTGAGCGCCTGGGATAAGAAGACGGAGAAGCCTTTCGAGCCCGGATACGAACCTTCACTGGGGCTTATCGAAGATCCGGCCATCGGCGTAAGCAGCGGACTATGGGTAAAAGGAGGAATACCGGTATCTAAAGAGGACGGTACGACTTTCGAAATAAGGAACAGGGTTGTTCTTTGCCGCTGCGGGCAATCTTCCAATAAACCTTTCTGTAACGGTGCGCACGCGTCCATAAGATTTCATGACGGCTTGAATAAAAAGCCCGTGGAATAGTTTAGAAGTAATAAAGAGAGCGGGCGACCTTTAAGGCCGCCCGCTCTCTTTATATTATCAGGTCAATATTATTGGAAAAGTTGTTTGTACCTGTTTTTGATACTCAGTAGCTGGAAAGAGAATACTATTACAGCCAGGCCGGCCAGGAGAAAACCTATGCCTACCAGTGTTACAACGGCTGCAGTCCCTATTACCATAGGGCTGAAAAGTATGAGCAGCGCACATATTATAAGGAGAATGGCCGCAGCTATCGTCCAACCCATCCCGGATACCTTGAGAGCCCGCATGTCGCTTGCGAAACCGATAAGGTTGAATCCGCGGAAAAGAAGCCAGAATGCGAGGAAGAAAGGCAATGTTACTGCCGAAAGGGCGGGATTGCAAAGCAGGATGATACCGAGGATGATCTCGATTACCGCACCCGCTATGAGCCAACCACGGCCAGGGAGGTACTTTTCGGTTATGGACATAGCCAATTGCATGATACCGGAAACGAGGATGACTATTCCGAATGCCAGTGTCATCCCGAGATAACTTCCCTGGGGATTGACGAAGATCATTACTCCCACTACCACTATCGCTATTCCGAGGATAAGTAGTGCCCACCAGTAACGGGTAAGGTTTTTGAATTGTTCGATCAGTGTTGCCATAATAATTTATATTTTAAGTTTAATATTTTCGCCGTCGGTGTTTTGCCGGCCTGTTTTGTTATCGCTGAAACCAAACGCAACAATTGTGCAAAACTATAGAGCCTGTTTAAAAATTATTATAATAAACGAACTCTAATATGCGGCGCATATTTTTTATTAACAGGATATTATACAACCGAATGTGTCTTTTTTATTAATAATTCACGTGCCCTTTGAGCACAACCGGTCAATATTTTAATAACCAGACAACTATCTGTTACTAACACAGCAGTTAAAATTACGAAATAATAATAAAGAAACAATGCTTTAAAGAAATAAAGAGGGCAATTCCCTGCTTTTTACTGTTTCGCCCCCGTGGGCTGCGATATCAGTTATTACTTTCCAGGAATTCTTCGGTAACGACCACTTTGATCCCTTTTTCGACGATCCCGAATTCGAATGGACCGTTGCCCAGGATTTCGCCGTCGGCTTCCAGGACGATATCAGGGTTACCCTCTACAGTAATACACCTGCCCCTGTGGTGTAAGACCTCGCGTACGCTGTAAAGCGTTCCATTGAAGAGTGATTTGAGGTTCCTGACAACCCTGAGCCGGCTGATCCGGCGTATTGTCGTCAGATCCAGCAAGCCGTCGGAAGGGTGGGCGAGGGGTAGCTGCATCATTCCGCCTCCGTTATAACGGCCTATACCAACAGCCGCACTGAAAATTACTTCCTCAATGATCTGCTCTCCGTCGACCGATATGCTTATATGGGAGGAGCGGTATGTTAGAAGGGCTTTAAGCAGGCTCAATATATATATCAGTTTTCCGGTCTTCCCCCTCTCCTTGAGCAGGTCGTATTGCTCTATGACAAAGGAGTCGAACCCGAAACCGGCAACGTTGACTATATAGCGCGACTGGCCGTATCGGGATTCTTTGTATTTCACTAAACCCACATCCTGTAAGAAAACGCGTCCGGCAAATATGGCCCGTACGGCTTCAACGTAGTCATCCGGAAAATTGTATGTACGGCCCCAATCATTACCCGTACCCACCGGAATGACTCCTATGGTTATATCGGCGGGAGGCACCGCCTGCTGTAGAAAGAGGCCGTTCACCACTTCGTGAAGGGTGCCGTCACCACCCACTACGAGTATCTTGCGGAAACCTTCGACAACGGCATTGACCGTAAGCTCTATGGCATGGTATTTATATTCAGTAAAAAGACACTCCGGGATAATGCCTTTATCCCGGAGTAGCTTATATATTTCGGGCCACGCTTTGCTCCCTCTGCCTCCGCCGGAGACAGGATTTACAATAGCCAGCCATTTGTCCTTGTTTACCGGCATTTCCTTTATTCGGGAGCGTTCTCCAGTGTATAGCAGAGGAAGTTCCAGAACTTACCCACCGACGGAATGTTTACTTTCTCGTCCGGCGAATGAGGATATTTGATAGTCGGGCCGCATGATATCATATCCATCTTCGGGTAAGCGCCGCCGATTATGCCGCATTCGAGGCCGGCATGAATAGCCATAATATCGGGAGTTTTACCGAACAAATCTTTGTATCCCTTCGACATGGTCTTGAGAATGGGTGAATCCATGTTGGGATTCCATCCGTTGTATGCACCAGACAGCTTGACATTCGCTCCAGCCATTTCCAGTACGGTCCTCATGACATTGCCCAGGTCATCCTTTTCGCTGTTTGACGAACTGCGCAAGAGGCACAGAACCTTGAAGTAACCCCTTTCCGATACCACGCGCGCAAGGTTGGTGGATGTTTGTACGAGATCCTTCATGGAGGTACTCATTTTTATGACCCCGTTAGGGAGCGTATAGACTGCGTCCACAAGATTGGCCTGGTCGAAGAAGTTGATAGCTTTGGCAGGGGTTTTGACCGGATACGCTTTGAAAGATATGCCGTCCTCTATATCTTTATATTCCTCGATATAGAGTTTTTCGAATTTTTTAACGGCATTACGAAAAGCCTTTTCGTACTGTTTGAACACGGCAACGGTTGCAAACGCTTCCCTGGGAATAGCGTTGCGGAGTCCGCCTCCGTCGATGTCGCACAGCATTACACCGTATTTTTCCTGCGTATTTTTCAGGAAACGGGCGAGCAGTTTATTGGCATTGGCTCTCTGGAGGATTATTTCCATACCAGAGTGGCCGCCCCTGAGGCCTTTGATCTCGAGCCTGTAACCTGCGAAACTCTCTTTTTCGAGCTTTACGGTATCGTATTTCATAGAGGCGTTAAGATCGAGTCCGCCGGCACAGCCTACATAAAGCTCTCCTTCGGTTTCAGAATCGAGATTGATCATGATTTCGCCTTTGAGCAGGCCGTGTTTAAGGCCGTTAGCCCCGTCCATTCCTGTTTCCTCTGTCGCTGTAAATAGCGCCTCTATAGGGCCGTGTTTGAGATCCTTCGCTTCGAGTACGGCCATCATGGCGGCGACCCCGATTCCGTTATCGGCACCCAGCGTGGTGCCGTCGGCAGTTACCCAGTCACCGTCGATATAGGCTTTAATGCCGTCTTTCTCGAAGTCGAACACTGTGTCGGAGTTTTTCTGTGGTACCATGTCGACGTGTGCCTGAAGTACGATGGTCTTCTTTTTCTCCATACCCTTTGTCGCCGGTTTACGGATCAACACGTTATGTGCTTCGTCAACAGCGTAATCAAGTTTGTTTTCCTTGGCGAATTTTACAAGGTATTCCCTTATTTTCTCCTCATGGTAGGAAGGGTGCGGGATTTCGCAGATTTCCGAAAAGTGCGTCCATAACGCCTTAGGTTCGAGTTTTTTCAGGTCTTTGTCCATAATGGTATATTTTACAGGTTATTTTGATTTTGTATGTAATTTATATAACGCTCTTCTACCGAAATATTGCTTATGGCAGCATTTTATCCATGCGATTCACTGTTGTTTTTTGTATCCGCCTTAAACCTTTCCGTCGCTTCGTCGTCTTTTTCGAAAGCCCTTACAATGTGACGTACCAATTTATGGCGTATAATATCGCCCTTGTCGAATTCGATTATGCCGATTCCCTCTATGCCTCTCAACAGCCCCATTGTTTTTACCAGCCCCGAGTCGCTCTTGCGCGGAAGATCTATCTGGGTGATGTCCCCCGTTACGATAAACTTGGCATTGCGGCCCATTCGGGTGAGGAACATTTTCAACTGTGGCAGGGTGGTATTCTGCGCCTCGTCGAGTATCACGAACGCATTGTCCAGCGTACGTCCCCTCATAAACGCCAGCGGCGCAATCTGCACCGTGCCTTCATCAATATATTTTTGCAGCTTTGCGGCGGGGATCATATCGTTCAGCGCGTCATACAATGGCTGGAGGTACGGGTCGAGCTTTTCCTTCATGTCTCCGGGGAGGAAACCCAGTTTCTCTCCCGCTTCTACCGCAGGACGGGTCAGTATTATCCTTTTGACCTCCTTGTTTTTCAATGCCCTTACCGCCAGGGCTATAGCGGTATATGTCTTCCCGCTGCCTGCAGGTCCTACCGCGAAAAGCAGGTCGTTGCTGTTATACAGGTCGACCAATTTCTGCTGATTGGGAGTACGTGCCTTGACTATAAGCCCGCTATTACCGTATACTATTACATCGTTGATGTCTGGCTCCCCGACTATCCCTTCCGAAAAGGCCTGCTGAATGACGTCTTTCGATATGTGCCCGTATTTCGATACGTATGTGATGAGCGCGCCCATCTTGTTTTCGAAACGTTCCAATTCACGGGGCTCGCCTATTGCTTTAATGACCGATCCGCGGGCGACTATCTTCAGTTTAGGAAAAAGGTCGCTAATCCGGTTCAGGTTCGAATTAGCGACTCCGTAAAATTCCAGGGGCTCTATGCCCTCGAGCGTAATTATTGTTTCCGCCATTAAATATTATTAATTCTTAGAAGAGGAAACCTATACTGAATGTCCAGCTCGTGGGTTTCGCATCTATATTTTCGAAAGACGCTTCGTTCTTTTTAAATTGTCCGTTGTAACGCGCGTCTATCATGAGACCGAAGAAGTCTACGCCGACACCGGCCGTCCAGGTGACGGCAGGTTTTTCGAGGAGGCCTTCCATGAAATCGAGGCTCGTATCATTCCAGGATACGTTGGTGCCGAAGTTAAAAACCGGGCCCGCATTAATCCTTATTCTGGCCGTGTCTCCTACTCCTATCCCGAAACCGACAAGCACCGGCGCGCTGAAGTAACGCGTTTTAATTTTGGTATCGAGTAGCGGAACGTTGATGTTGTTCCAGTTGTAAAGCAGCTCCCCTTGTACGAATACAGGTATCAGGGGTATTTTCACCCTTGCGGTAATACCTGCATAATATCCCGTATGCGTATCGTTGAGGATGTCTTCGATTGCTCCCCAGGTGGATGGGAAACTGACGTTCTGTTTTTCAGGCGTAATACCGAATTTAGCTCCGAATTTGATGAAAGGCAAACCGTTATTGTTACCCGCCGAGAGTGCGGTAGTGGCTACCGTCAATGTCAATATAAAAATAAAGATCTTTTTCATTTTATTCAATGATTATGGTTGCATAGACAAATATACGTTTTTTTTGGCTAAGGGGGCAAATATGCCAGGTTAATTTATTAAAAGAGTATTCCCAGGCTGAAATTCCAGCTTCCCCATGTGTGAGCGGTCATAGTCTCGGTATTTTTTCCCGATTGTACATTTACCGGCCGGTCGGCTGTGTACAGGTTATATCTTGCATCCAGCGTAAGTCTCCGGAATGTTATGCCCGCTCCCGCGGCAAAGCTCACGAGCGGCTTACGGAAAAGCTCCGCGGTACTCAACTCTTCTTCGCCGTTCAGTTTTATTTGCGACATAAGGTTGAATACGGGGCCTATATTGAGGCTTAGGCCGAATGTATCCGAGATCCCCACCGTCGTTCCGATCATTAAAGGAAAACTTATGGAGGTTATACCGATAGTGGTTTGCTGGCCCCATGAATATGTTTTTTTCAGCTTTGCCGCTTCATATAATATCTCGCCGCGTATATTTAATGGGATCGACCGGAATCCCCAATAGGCGACTATGCCGCCGTAATACCCCGTTATGGGACGTGAAAGCTGCTCTGATAAACCGTGGACGGTGCCGTCTATGTTGTATCCCGTGAGTGCGACGCCTCCTTTAAGGCCGAAGCCCGTTTTAGGAAGTTGCCTTTGCTGCGAGCATAATGACGTACAGCCGAACAGGAGCACCCCGATCAAAATAATGGTTTTTTTCATAAACCTTTGTTGTTATCCGGATAAAAGTACGCACTTTCCGCCAAAGAGTCAAACTTAGTGTTGAATATCGTTTTGCCTCCGTGTTTTTGCTAAGACCGTGAAATCGGCTATCTTTGCGCAACGAAAACAGAAGACAATGAGCATTGTAGCGATAGTAGGCCGCCCGAACGTGGGCAAGAGCACCCTTTTTAACCGCCTTGTGGGAATGCGCAAGGCTATTGTGGATTCAACGGCGGGAACGACCCGCGACCGCCATTACGGCCGTACCGACTGGAACGGACGCGAATTCTCCGTAATAGACACGGGAGGATATACGGTAAACAGCGATGACGTTTTTGAAGAAGATATCCGCAAACAAGTGATGCTTGCGATAGACGAATCGGACGTTATCCTTTTCATGGTGGAGGTCAGCACGGGAATTACCGATCTCGATATGCTTATGGCAGATATCCTGCGTCGTACGAAGAAGAAAGTCATACTTATCGTTAACAAGGTCGACAATAACGAGCAGATATACGGGACGCACGAGTTTTATTCACTGGGACTCGGGGATCCTTATGCTATCAGTTCAATGAGCGGCAGCGGTACCGGGGACCTCATGGACGAAATAGTGAAGTCGCTTCCCGAAGAGGGCAAGAGCGACTACGAGGAAGGGCTTCCGAAGATAGCGATAGTGGGGCGCCCGAACGTTGGGAAATCGTCCCTGACCAACGCTTTGCTCGGGCAGGAACGAAACATTGTAACTCCCGTAGCGGGCACTACGCGCGACTCCATTAATACGAGATATAACAAGTTCGGAATGGATTTTTACCTTATCGATACCGCAGGGCTGCGTAAAAAGGGTAAAGTTACGGAAGACCTCGAATTCTATTCCGTAATGCGTTCGATACGTTCCATAGAGAGTTCAGACGTATGTATTCTTATGCTCGATGCCCAGCAGGGGGTAGAGTCGCAGGACATGAATATCTTCAGCCTGATTATACGTAATAAGAAAGGCTGCGTGATAGTGGTGAACAAATGGGATCTTATCGAGAAAGACAACAATACGATGAAAAAGTGGAAAGAATTCATCAAGGGCAAGCTGGCGCCGTTCAGCGACGTACCGATAATTTTTACTTCCGTACTCGATAAACAGCGTATCCTCGATGTACTCCAGACGGCGGTGAAAGTTTACCATTCACGCTCACGCCGCATATCCACTTCGGAACTCAACGACTACCTGCTGCCGATAATAGAAGATACCCCGCCGCCTTCGATCAAAGGGAAATATATACGTATCAAGTACGTGACGCAACTTCCGAGCCCCACGCCTGTGTTCGCTTTCTTCGTGAACCTGCCGCAGTATGTCAGGGAACCCTACAGGCGTTTCCTGGAGAATAAGATCCGCGAGCACTGGGACTTCGAAGGGGTTCCACTTATGATATATTTCAGGCAGAAATAAAAATAGTTATGGATTATAAATCATGAATTGAAATATCGAGATTACTTATTTGGTATAAGAATTCATAATACATAATTCTTAATTCATAATTTGAATCATGGCTGTATCTCAAAAAGCACGTACTATTGCCATGCCGGTCGCAATGGTTGTAGGCGGGGTTTTCAACGATTTCTTTGACAGCCTCGGCTGGATGACGACATATCTCATCTTCCTTATGCTTTTCGTTACTTTCTGCCGGATATGCGTTAAAGATATGAAAGTTACGGGACTCCACTGGATAATGCTCGCTTTCCAGGTATTGGGCGGGATAGGCATATACTTTTTGCTCCATTGGATAGATCCGGTAATCGCCCAGGGACTTATGATATGCATTTTCGCGTCGGTCGCGATGGCAGCAGTCGTAATAGGGGGAATGCTGGGCGCCAATATCGCGACTATCGCCACATATACGCTAGTGAGTAACTTCGGCGTAGCGCTTGCGGCACCGTTATTTTTCTCCGCTATCGGGGCTAACGGAGGCGCATCGTTTGTAAGTTCTGCACTCCTCATACTGGCAAAAGTGGGGCCTTTACTGATTCTCCCGTTCCTGGCAGCGTGGGTGTTGGACAAATTATGGCCGCGGGCGCGGAATGTTATAGCGAAGCATGGTAGTATCTCTTTCTGGCTTTGGGCGGTATCGCTTACGATAGTTATGGGACGTACCGTTAAATTCATACTCGCGCAGCCGCGTGATAATTTTGTCATCGAAATATGGCTTGCCGCAGGTGCTTTGGTAGTCTGTATCCTCCAGTTTACATTAGGGAGATACTTGGGCCGCAAATATGGCGATACGGTCGCGGGCGGGCAGTCATTGGGGCAGAAAAATACGGTGCTTGCAATCTGGATGGCCCAGACGTATCTCGACCCTCTCTCTTCAGTCGCCCCGGCCGCCTACGTGGTATGGCAGAATGTCGTCAACAGTTGGCAGTTGTGGAGGTATAAAGGAGAGCGTAAATGAGAAAGCCGGGCCGATGGCCCGGCTTTTTATTAATATGTCTTATAAATTACTTTTGCTCGTAATTTTTGGCCAGTCCACCCTCGGCCGTCTCCCTGTAAAGGCTCGGCAGGTCGTGCCCGGTCTGTTTCATTACTTCCACCACCTTGTCGTAATTGACCATGTGGCTGCCGTCCGACAGGGTAGCGTAAAGGTTAGAATCCAATGCCCTTGCCGCCGCAATGGCATTGCGCTCTATGCACGGTATCTGTACCAATCCGCACACGGGGTCACAGGTAAGACCCAGGTGATGTTCGAGGGCCATCTCCGCGGCATATTCTATCTGAAGCAGCGACCCTCCGAAAAGCTGACAGGCTGCCGCGGCAGCCATCGCGCACGCTACTCCGACCTCGCCCTGGCAGCCGACTTCGGCACCCGATATCGAAGCGTTCTCCTTGGCTATATTACCGAATAATCCCGCCGTAGCAAGTGCTCTTATTATACGTACGGGCACGAAATCCTGTGACATATACAACTGATACAGTACGGCGGGAAGGACTCCGCTTGAGCCGCACGTGGGGGCTGTCACAACGACTCCGCCCGATGCGTTCTCTTCTGATGTGGCAAGCGCGTATGCATATAGTTTAGCCCTGCTTGCCAGTGAATCCCTGTATCCGCGGGCTTTAACAAGATATGTACTTGCTTTTCGCCTCAGTTTAAGCCCGCCTGGAATTACGCCGTCGTTATTGAGCCCGTCCTCGATTGTTTTTTTCATGGTTTCCCAAACTTCCTCGAGGTAGACCATTATCTCAGGGCCTTCGCATTCCACGACATATTCCCAGAACGCCTTACCTTCTTTATTGCACCAGCCCAGGATATCCTTCATCGTAGTGAGCGGGTATATGTTCAAAGGAGCCTCCTCTTTCGTCTCTTCGTTGGCGAGCCTGCCACCCCCTACGCTGAAAATCGTCCATTGGTCAATGGCCTTGCCGTCTTTTAAAGCCTCGAAGAGCATACCGTTCGGGTGAAAAGAAAGAAATACTTCCGGTTTGAAGATTATTTCTGTGGGGGCTACTGACCCGAGAACGGAAAGTATCGCTACGTCCGTGAGGTGTCCTTTCCCGGTTGCGGCCAGTGAGCCGTAAAGTGTGACCCTGTATGAATCGACTGCATTTCCACGTGCAAGGAACTGCTCGGCGGCTTTTTTAGGCCCTACGGTGTGACTGCTCGAAGGACCGTTGCATATACGGTATAATTCTTTTAACGATTCCATTTTCGTAAATTGATAGTACGCCGTAAAGATACTCAATAATTATTCCGCACCGCTATTAAGCGGACAAAGGTTATAACAACTTTAGGAAGGGGCATATAAAGTCAGGAAACCGGAAAGGCGCCGTTGTAGAGCGCCTTTCCGGTTTTTGTTAAAATAATCGGGTCCCGCCCGGTTAAGCCTGTCAGAATATAAACTGGATCCCCACCTGCCAGCCGATATATAACTGTTGGAGCCTGGTTGCGGAGCTCTTTTCCCAAAGAGAGTTTTTCGGGAACATGCTTTTGTCGTCTGCATTGTCAGCCTGTATATAATTTATACTGGGGCCAAAAAATATTTCGAGATTGCGTAAAGGCCGGAAAGCCGGAAGCAATGCGTAATTCGCATAGTTTACGTTAAATTTATTTTCGCCCGTATAATTGCCTATGTGGCCTCCCTTTATCTCGTTGTTTATGCGGAACCATTTGAGGATATTGATATGCGCCCCGAAACCGGCTTCCGTAGTAAACCAATTTCCATCTGCTTTGTGGTTATATCCGACGCCTATTATGCCGTAGGTAACCCTTCCGCC
>CAKUKW010000049.1 GCA_934663885.1 uncultured Tidjanibacter sp. | reverse complement strand
CCGTATCCCCGTCAGAAGTCCTTGCCGCCGCGATCCTGCCCTTCTTCTCTACAAGTTCCACTACCTCCTTTCCGCATATCACAGAGCCGCCATTGTAACGTATTGCCGATACCAAGGCGAGGGCGACCTGCTCTCCCCCACCCTTCATTCGCCAGGCGCTTTCCAAGTAAGACTCGTTGGTCTGGGCGAAAATATACAACGGCAGTTTTTCGTGATGAGGTTCGAGTTTCAGTGAAGTCCCTGCCAGCACGTTTATGAGCGCTTCGTCGTCAAAAGTATTACGAAGATATCCGTAAGCAGGCTCGGAGAACAAGGAGTTATGAAAATCGTGCATCCTTGCGTACCCCTCGCCGAAAACGTCGAATACGTTATTTCCTACTTTTTTCAGCAACTGCGAATAATTATCCAGATTCGTCCTCTGATGCGGAAAATATTCCGACATGGTTTCCACGAACGCTTCGTGGCCGTTCGGGAACGGGTATCTTTTTCCGTTTATAATAACTTCGTCATAACAGGCCGGGTCGAGGCGGTGCCAGGGCAGTCCCAGCAGGCCGTAATAGTCCATAAGCCTATACATGGCCTGCCCGCTGTCTAACCCGCCGACATAATGGAAGCCTGTGTCGAACCGCATGCCGCGCCGCGAGAATACCTGAAGGCATCCGCCGGCATGGCTCTCTTTTTCGAGCACGCAGACATTATACCCTTTTCGCGAAAGGATATAAGCACACTGCAGGCCTCCCAGCCCGCCCCCTATTATGACGATATCGTATTGCATAATAAATAATCCATAGTTGCGAGGCACCCGGTCATTTCAATCAATACCTCTTTGGAATCGGTAACTTCGGCTTTGACAAAATAAAGCCCGTCTTTCATCTCCTTCACCGTAATGTCGGCCACCAGGTACCGGTTTTCATCAGGCCTGATCACCGAAAAGAAGCGGCATTTGTCAATCGAGACGAATTCGAGCCTCTGCCCCAATATCTCGGATGAACATTCTGCCACTATCCTTATCCCGCATACCCCAGGGGATATCGGATTCCCCGGAAAATGTCCTTTAAATATATCGGAATCAGGATTGAGTTCGATACCGTATTCGTAATGGTTTTCGCAGGATTCCCTGTCCCTTATTATATAATATTCGTCCAGTAACATTTTTTTTCTTTTTAAAAATATTTCTTCTCCCACTCCCTGAAAAATTCGGGTTTCGATGCTTCCAGCTCCCCGTCCAACGACATAATAAGCTGTACGGATTCAGCTTTCACAATCAGGCGGCCATCTGCTTTGTTTCGTATTTCATACTCATAAACCTGCTTGGATGCTTTTTGAGGCACATAAACGGTCGTTACCTCAAGGTTGTCATCCAGTCGGGCAGGAGAACAGTATTCGACATTAAGCCCGACCACCGGCGTACAATACCCTTCTTGGCATATCCTCATATAACCTAACCCGTATTCACGGCCGAAAGCCTCCCTGCCGTCCTCCATGTATTTCACGTAATTGCCGTGCCAGACTACACCCAGAGAATCCACCTCACTGAACCTTACCGTAACCTGCGTTACCAGAGATAACATCTTTACGTCCTCCATTGCTTTTAACTTCGCACAAGCGACAACTTCATGCGGCACTGCGCGATACTCGCGTTTTTAACCATGGTTTCGGCTGACATAAGGTAAATGCCGTCCAATTCCTTATCGACGTTTACGTGTGTCGAGAGCGATTGCCCGCTACGCGGATGCTGTACAAGGCTGAATTTTTTAATTTCGCCTATGTAACCGAGTGGAGCCTGTAGCCCTTTCTCTACGGCATTATACCCGAGGAGAAGCGAGCCGGACTGAGCAATATGCTCTATGATACCCTCGGCGCTGAAAAGCATACCGTCGCAGAATATGTCGTCACGGCGTATGCCATACCCTGTACAGCATCCGGCTATGGTACACCCGTAAAGCACGTCTACCATAAGGAACGGCTCCCTTTGAGGCAGCAGCCCGCCAATATCTTCGCCCCGATACAAAGGCCAGGACATCACGAAGCGATTTTAATCTCCAGATAATCGTACAGGTCGGCAAAAGTTTTTAGCTGCACTATTTCCTTGCCGTTGATCTGTATTGAGAATTCATCTTCGAGCAGCGCCACCATATCCACGAACCCGAGACTATCCAGTTCCAACGAGTCCTTAATATTGTCCGACGGTTTCAACTGCTGCGGCTCCTTTTCGAATTCGCTGCATAATGCGACATTCGTTTTCTCGATAATCTGTTCCTTTTTCATAGTTGTATATTTTATGTTATTATTTGAAATTCTTTACTATAAGTGTCGAATTGGTACCGCCGAAACCGAATGAATTGGATAGGAAAACGTCGAATTCCTTATCTACACGTTCGGCCGGTATATTAAGCCTGGCGGAATCCTCGTCGGGATTTTCGAAATTAAGGTTCGGGGCTATGAATCCGCCGTGCATCATCAGTACTGAATATATTACTTCGCTGGCCCCGGCCATCCACATTTCATGGCCTGTCTGTGATTTAGTGGACGTAACCTCGGGCTTATAGTCCCCGAAAACAGCGTTTATGGCCTTTGCCTCGTTGGCATCCCCGACAGGCGTAGACGTAGCGTGCGCATTAACATATTTTACCTCACTTATGTTTATCCCCGCCTGCCGGATTGCCATATTTATAGATCTTGCGGGCCCGTCGACGTTGGGAACCGATATATGATCGCCGTTGCCCGAGAACCCGTAGCCTATTATTTCCGCAAGTATTTTGGCCCCCCTTTTGCGGGCCGACTCGTAACTTTCCAGTATGATAGTAGCCGCACCCCCGCCCGGAACGAGCCCGTCGCGGTCGCGGTCGAAAGGACGCGAGGCTTTCGTAGGAGAATCCTCACGCAGCGAAAAGGCGCTGATACCGTCGAAACTGCACACCGACCACGGATTCACTTCCTGCGCCCCGCCGCATATCAGGCACTCCTGCAGACCTTCCCTTATCAGTATGGTCCCAAGGCCGATGGCATGGGAACCGCTGGCGCATGCCCCCGAAACGGTAAGGTTCATCCCTTTGAGTTTAAGGATGCAAGCCAGATTCATTGTAATCGTGGAATTCATCGACTGGAATATGCCGCCGGAACCTATGGCCGATGTGGTGCCTTTCTCACGGAATTTGTCCACGCAATCGACCGTCGGTTGTGTTGAGCTGTCGTTGCCGTAAAGAATGCCCACTTCATTTTTTTCCATGTACCCGGGACCGAGGCCAGCCTGCGTGAGCGCATCGACGGTGGCTATGTAGGCATATTTGGCCTGTTCGGGCATAAATACCCGTTCGTTACGCGAAAGAATATCCTTTAGATCCGGCACTTCGATATTCGCAGTAAGGCCCGAACGGAATCCCGACTCTTTACGGGCGGCATTGAATACGATTCCCGATTTTCCGTAATAAAGAGAATCCCTAACTTCGTCCAGTGTTTTCCCAAGACAAGAATAAATTCCCATTCCTGTTATTACAACCCTGCTCTTCATATCTGTTATCCTTTGTTCTAAAACAAAAATAGGAGGAAGAAAAAAGGTGACAACGCCAAAAATTACCGGGAAGGATATATCGGGCACCGAAAATATTATATGCGATACTGAAAAATAGCCGTATCGCGACTGTGTAGTCGGCAGGTAAACTCAAATAAACAGGCCGGGGCAAAAATGCCCCGGCCCGTGAAATTATAAAAGTATATTACTAAAATACCAGTTCAAGCTCATCCACATAGAGGAGGCTGCCTGAAGCACCGGTGAAATAATCGCCATAGCGCGACGAGGTAGCCACTACAACTATCATATTGGGCTTCCTGACCATATCCCGGTACTCTATATTTATAGTAAACGGCTGGTAACCCTCCGTCGGCTGGTCGCTGTCGAGTTCGCCGTAAGCTATTATAGTCGGGTCGTTCTCGACGTTTATGAACGTCGACGTAGTTGTGTTTATCTCGAACGGTTCTTCCCTGTCTGCGAGTATCACATAGATATGGCACCTGTCCGTAGTACCCTTTAGTTCCTCATAAGGAGCTTTCGCGTTGTCTATGGTCTTAGGGGTATAGTCGTAATAACCCTTTAACGCCAGCGGTCTGGAATCGTACGGGATACCGAAGCTGAGCTTAGCTCCCAAACCCTGCAACTCAACGAATTTCCCGGTAAAAAGACTTCCCGCAGCGAAAGCGATGATCACTTTTTTCGATGCGAGTTTGGCGGCTTTCTTTCCTTCACCATCAACTGCAAGATGATCCTCCTCGGGCGTGGTAGTGCTGTCGGAAATAATTGTTACACCTTTATTCCCGCTGTCCCAGATATAGTTTTCTTCGGAAAGATCCTTATTGGCATACCATATTACCTTTTTCGTACCGGAAAGCTCCGAATACCAGTCATCAAATCCCATATTGAGTACCTGGCTGGCCGGTTCTGTAACGAATGACGCCGGGCTGCTGGCATTCTCGCCCTGAACCACCCTGAACTGGTAAGAGGTAAGCGGCTGGAGTCCTTCCAGTTTGCAGGAAATCTTGTCCCCTTCGACAACGATGCCCTCCATAGGTACTGCGGACCAGGAAGCCGCGCTTTCTTCCTTATATTCGAAAGAGGCATTGCCATTGTTATTAAGGCAATATCCGGTCAGGTAAACAAATTTTGCCCATGGATTCGATTCTCCTGTAAGCAGGTCGCCGTGCGATATGGAAACCGTCCATTTCTGAGACCTGTCCTTATATGTGACGGTAAACTCTACGGGCTCCGTGAAATCTTTGACAGTAGTAAAGTCAGGCGAAGTGACAGAACCTGTTTGCCCGAGTTTCATATCGGTCACGGTAATGTCGTCGAGAGGCTGCGACTGGGCGACGCGTATGTCTACTGTTCCTGTGTCGGCATCGATAACCGCTTCGCCTACCTGGTTCTCTACCATCATCACCCTCTCAATATTCTGAACCCCTTTGATAGTCCACTCATAATCCTGGTAAGTCGTGAGGGTTACGGTAAGAGGTGAAAGCAGGTTTATTTTATCTCCCTGTGCCAGAGTAGAAGTTATTTCCGCTTCCCCGTCGGCGGATTGCGCCTCAAATGCAAGTATGCTGAGTTCCCTCAAGTCGACCGATTCGTCAACTTCAACCGTAACTGTACGGCCCGGCTTGTCGATAACTGATATGCCTACTTGACCGCTGACCATAAAAGTGGTAATATCCGCCTCTACCCGGGCTATGGGAATGTCGTTCCGTATACATGAACCGAGAATAATAGCGACCGCTATGGCCGAGATTGAAAGTATCTTTTTCATTGTTATGCCTATTTTTTAGGTGAGATATAAAATGATATTCCCAGGTTGATTGAGAAAATATCAAACTTGAAATTCAACCCGCTGGTATCATAGGAGCCTTCATATACCTGATCCTTGGTCTGCGCGATTTTCTTGTACTGCAATCCCATTATACCCACGGAAGCCTCCACTGCTATGCTGTTGGTCACGAAAGCCACCAGTCCGGGAGCAAGGCCGAGCTGGAACTCGTATATGTTCTGGTAGGTACCGGTTATGGCATCTCCTGTTCCGGAAACGAATTTGCCCTGGCCGCCGCCCGCTGTCAGCCTGACTTCATTAAAGAGTCCGAAACGTTTTTTCTCTCCGATGCTGATATAGTTACGCATCATGACAGTTCCCGAATAGACGTGTTGCACATACGAATAATCCTCTATATTGGCCCCCAGATCGTCAAAAAGCGTAAGATCGAGCTTGTCTATGTTGGCACTCGTACGATTGTATCCGAAACGGACGCCCAATGCCATGTTGTCTTTGATGAAATAACCGGCAAAGGGATTGATATTGAGTGTATAGCCGTTAAGGTCCATATTGCTCAATATAAGAAAATCATAATCTGCCATATTGAACTGGCTGTAAGAAAACGCACCGCCTACCAGCCATTGCCCTTTAGGTACGAAAACCTGATTGACGATACCCCTGTCGAACGCCTGAGCGTTAAGATTGCCACCAGAAGCATACAAGCATAAAAACGCGGCGGATAAAAATAATAGTTTAAGTTTCTTCATAAAAAGATTTAATTATGAGTTATAGCACGTTAAATTATTTGTGTCAGCAATTCGGCCCGAAAGGTAAGGCTTTTTATCGTTACAACACCGATTCCGGCCGTTAAAAAGCCATTAATAAATTTACCGGGCCATTGTAAATTACCCAGCGTAAGGAATGACAAACGCTTTATCGCAGATCAATAACTTTTTGTGAACCAAGTTTTGAAGTCCGACACCCTGGCCTTACTTACAAGTATTTTCTCAGGAACCGGCACCTTTAGGTTTACGGACAATTTTCCCGTGAACCACTGTGAAAGATCGGTAATAGACTTATGCGATACCACGAACTGCCTGTTCACCCTAAAAAACTGCTCCGGATCGAGATTCTTCATCAGCTCTTCCAGCGAATAATCGAGGGAGTAGTTTCTTCCGTCAAAAGTAGTTGCCCTGGCTATCTTCATATCGGCCTGGAAATAAGCGATATCTTCCACTGCAAGCGGCAGGAGTTTGTCTTTATGGGGGACCAGGAAATGGCTCTTGCGCCGGCTTTGCTTTTCGTTGAGCGACTGCACCAGGTCGTAAATCATCTGGGTATTGTCGTTGCGGAAAGAGATATTGCCGAATTTGGTTATCGCTTTAGTCAGCCTCGCCTTGTTTATCGGTTTCAGCAGGTAGTCTATACCGTTAACCTCGAAAGCCTCCAACGCATATTCGTTGTAAGCGGTGGTGAAAATTATGGGACAGTCGATACTTACCTTTTCGAATATGCCGAAGGAAGAGCCGTCGGCGAGGTGGATATCCATAAATGCCAGGTCCGGCATGGGATTCGCTCCGAACCATTCCACGCTCTCCTCCACCGTTTGCAGGACAGCCTGCACTTCGAAATCGCTGCGGATCTCCCCGATGAGCCGCTGCAGTGTCTGTGCAGCGATAACCTCATCCTCTATTATAATAACTTTCATATATTTAATTTTTTATCCTTTTCATTGATAAGTGGTACTTCCACCCGGAACACTCCTTCCGCGTCCGATATCCCGACACTCTTTCCGAAAAGTATCGAGTATCTCTCGGTAAGGTTAGCCAGTCCCACCCCGCCGATGCTTTTCTCCGTCTTGGGGTTGATGCGGTTGCTTACTATTATAGTATCGTCCTGAGTGCTTTCAACCCTGACTATCAGTGGGTTCTTATTACTAACCACGTTATGCTTCACGGCATTTTCCACAAGTAGCTGTAAACTTGCAGGCATAATGTAATAAGCCCGGTATTTATTATCCAGATTGTAATCCACATGCAAACTCTCTCCGAACCTTATTTTCAGCATTGAAACATAGGCATCGACATATTCTATCTCCTCCTCGAGTTTAACTATCGTCTTACTGTGGAGCGTATAGCGGAAAACAGACGAAAGATTATCCACATATTCATGGGCCCTGTCGTCATCGACGCCTATCAGCCCGTTGAGCGTATTGAGCGAATTAAACAGGAAATGGGGATCCAACTGGTTCTTCAGCGCTTCATATTTTATCCGTATATTCTCTTCCTGCAGTTTCTGGTTTGCGATCATCATTTGCTCCCTTTTGTGATAGATACTTAAATAACTGGTTATTATAACAACCGCAGCGCCTACAATAAGGTCTTTTATCACATTAATTACAATAAAGGCCTCCCTGCCTATCTCGGACTTATCTCCTCCGCCCAATGCCAGCCATTGCAACTGGGATAATACAGGGCTGAGTACAAGGCATATCAGAAGTGTTCCCCCTACAATTACCAGCCCCCCTCTTTTCCGTTTCATTTTAACTACACGGAAATTAAGCAGGAAAAGGAGGAAAAACATCAGGACATTACACCCGAAATGCCACAGGAAATAATAAAGGTAAGACGACCAACCCAGCTGCAATTCGCCCATAACATCCCTCGAACGCCCAAAAAAAACGCCCAGTATCAATACCAAGTTAAGGATAAGGCTTACGAGAATAGACGCCTGAAGTGCCTGCCTGGCGCTGAACGGAACTACGGATTTTCTTTTCCGGGATGAAGTAGGCATATTTTCCACAGGTTGTATAAATAGTAAATTATTCCGATACAAAAATAATCCCTGCCGGCGACGAAACTGCAAAAATTGTTACCGAAATGATTAAAAAACACACCAAAGCCGTACAAAAGAGGTACGAGTTACACTATTTTTTTAAAGCGGAACTGTGATAACCGAAATTCTTCACGTAGAAGGAGTTTAATTGCCACTATCTGCAACAGCATATTAGATGCCGGCAAATTTACGGATAAACCATAAAAAAGAACCGGAGCGTGAACCCGGGTTCTTAGTCGTTATTACAGGAAATTACAAGGAATAGATTTAATTTCTTTCCAATATATTCTCCTGCACTATACCGTATTTGGCCATCAATGATATCTAACCGAAATTTAAATCTCCCTGACGGCCCGGAAGAATACTTATAATAAGGTTTTCAACAACGGCATTTGCCTGACCTGATACCGCTCACTGAAGGTTTCGATCTCGGCCGCTGTAAACCTGTCGGTATCCAATTGCATTTTTTCGGCCGGGAATGGCCTTGAGTTCGCAATCTTTACGTCTATTACTACCGGCCGGTCGCTGTTGGCTGCCCTGTCGAAAACATTTCTCAGATCTTTCGGATCTGTCACTGTGAACCCTAATGCACCCATTGCTTCGGCGGCCTTACCATAGTCTGCATCGTGCAGTCCGATGCCATATTTTGGCTGCATGGTATCCTCCTGCTCACCCTCGATAAACCCGAACGAGCCATTCGAAAATACTATATTTATTACCGGAAGTCCATACTTTACCTGTGTGATTATATCCTGCATTACCATAGCGAATCCTCCGTCCCCGCTGAGTGTAAACACCTGCCGGCCAGGATAACTCAGGCTGGCAGCTATCCCGCCGGGAACCCCGTATCCCATTGTAGCGAACAAGCCCGATGTGGTAAACCTCTCTTTACCGCCAGGCATTTTCAGGAAACGTACGGCATGAATGGTAACGTTGCCTACGTCGGTAACGAAAATGGCGTCCCCGGTGGCAATCCTGTTTATTTCCCTGAACACCGGTTCCACGCGCATAGGAATTTCGGTGCTGTTTTCAAAACCACCGATCCAGTCCAGCCAGTTAACCCGGTTTTTCCTGTTCGCCTCGAGCCACCGGGTAGGAGGAATCTTTTTGCCAGCCTCTACCAATTGCCGCATCGCAGTTTTGGCATCTCCCAGTATTGCCACGTCGGTTTTGTGCCGTTTACCCAATTTGGAAGAATCGATGTCTATCTGAATTAGCTTCGCACCGGCGGGGAACATGAATCTTGCAAACGGAAAATCGCTGCCTACAAAAACGATGAGGTCGGTCATAGACAAAGCCTCGTTAGCCGGTTTGGTCGATAGCCTGCCTGAAGTGCCGAGGAAATTTGGTGAGTTTTCAGGAACAAGCCCTTTAGCCAATACTGTCTGTATTACGGGTAGTGAGTAATTTTCCGAGAGCGCCAATACTTCTTCCCGCGCCCCGTATGCACCCTGACCGACGAACAATAAAGGCCGATTGGCTTTTGCAATAAGTTCCGCGGCATCCTTTATGTCGCGCGGATCTGGAGTGGGAAAACCTACCCTGTGATTGCGGGCGGAAGAAACGTCGACGTCGGGGATGTCCACATAGCCGAAATCAACCGGGACGGTAACAACCGCTACGCCTTTATGCTCGTGGGCTTTGCGTATGGCATCGTCGACCATATAAGGAAGGCTCTCGGGATTCATGACGGTGCGGTTATAAACGCTCACATCCGCGAACATGGGATTCTCGTTCATCTCCTGAAAGTAGTCGTAATTCATTAACTTGGAAGACGCCTGTCCTATCAATGCCAACACGGGCACATGGTCCATCTGTGCATCGTATAATCCGTTGAACAGGTGCGTTGCCCCCGGACCGGCGGTCCCGAAACAAACACCTACTCTCCCCGTCAGCTTGGCATCTACGGCCGCCGCAATAGCTCCAGTCTCTTCATGCCTGACCTGAATGAACTTCAGAGTATCCCTCTTGTCGTAAAACGCATTCATGACAGAGTTGAACGATCCCCCCGGAATGCCGTAAACATGATCCACCCCCCAACTTTCAAGTATGTTAAGCATGGCTACACCCGACTTTATTTTCTTCTGTTCCATATTCCTCCCAAGTTGATTACTATATTAATCCTTCGATCCTTTTATACGGCCTTATCATACAAGTATCATGCTAAAACACAATATGTATATATAGTTACCTAATATCACTTGCCAAAACGTAAGAAGGCGGAAATACTCCAGCCGCCACGATCCCGGAGAATAGACACAATGCGTGAATGCCATAGAGCTTAAAAAAAGGAATTACAGCCTAAGCCGTAATTCCCAGATTAGTTGTTTCATGTAAATTCGAGCCCCAGGCGCGTGGTTATTGTTTACTCCGCTTTCACCACAAGTATATCTTTCGCTTCGGTATCATATTCGGTTGTGTCGAGGATCACTATTTCCCCGTTTTTCCAATATGCAGCGTGGTTTATAATATCATAATCCTTTTCCTTTCCGGCCACATACATGTCATTGTCGAAGAACTTTATGCTGTTGGCGCTGCTCGGATAGGCGGGATCTCCTTTTAGATTGAAGAATTCGCCGTCTACCCAGTATGCCGCATAGAAAGTATACCAATCGTAATCGATAAGGTCTTCGCCAGTCAGATAAACCTTGCCGTTATGTACGGCCATTCCGTTAGTACCCAGATAGCTTTCATACTCGGTCTCTGATTCGTAAAGCGTTCCGTCGATCCAGTATGCCACGCAGTCGTTTTTCTCACCACCGATATAAACATTTCCATT
>CAKUKW010000048.1 GCA_934663885.1 uncultured Tidjanibacter sp. | reverse complement strand
GTCAGTCAATTCGGGCTCAAGAACCCGATATTCGAGGCCACGGCCTCATACGGGCACTTCGGACACAGGCCCTACACGAAAAAGATCACTCTCCTGCGCGGCGGTAAAGAAACGGAAAAAGAGGTCGAATTCTTCGGATGGGAGAAGCTCGACGCCGTAGATATGCTGCGTAAGGAATTCGGCATATAAGTATTCCCGGAGCCGCATTACGGAAAACAAAAGCCCCGCTTTAACGCAGGGCTTTTGTTTTGTTCATAAATTTATGATATTTAGACGCGAGCCGTCGGGCTGCGGGACGGGTAAAATCATTACTTTTGAAAATCCATCCGCAAAAACATCGAATCAATCATAATAACCTAATAATAGAAAACATGAAATTCTTCGTAGACACAGCCAACCTGGAGCAGATCCGCCAGGCGGCCTCGCTGGGAATACTCGACGGGGTGACGACCAACCCCACCCTTATGGCGAAAGAGGGCATCAAAGGCGAAAAAAACATTCTCAAACACTATGTAGATATATGCAACCTCGTTGACGGGGATGTCAGCGCGGAGGTGCTTTCGACCGATTACGACTCGATGATAAAGGAAGGCAAGGAACTCGCGGCCCTGCACAAGCAGATAGTTGTCAAGGTTCCGGCCACTGCCGACGGCATACGCGCCGTAAAATATTTCTCCGACAACGGTATCCGTACTAATTGCACCCTTATATTCAGCGTCGGACAGGCCCTCCTCGCTGCCAAAGCCGGAGCCACTTACGTATCACCGTTCGTAGGCCGCCTCGACGATATCAGCAGCGACGGTATCGCACTCGTGGGCGAGATAGTCGAAATGTACAATTATTACGAATTCGAAACACAGATAATTGCCGCTTCTATCCGTACCACGCAGCATATTATCCAGTGCGTTGAAGTCGGTTCCGACATAGCCACCTGCCCACTGAACACCATAATGGGCCTACTGAACCATCCGCTTACCGACAAGGGTGTGGAGGCGTTCGTAAAAGACGCGGCAAAGATGGAATAAGGTTATCCGGAAGGGGTGTTTCCGACGGTTTGGCCCAAGAATGTTTAATGCAAAAGACGGCTTAATAAATAATATCATTTATCAAGCGCAATAGAAAACGCGCGGCCTGTGTGCCGCGCGTTTAACATAATTCTGCCCCTGTTTTTACACAGGTTATGATGGGCTATTAAAACCTCTTTACATAAGAATGGCAGTACGGCTGCGTTCCCTTACGCCCGTAATAATTATGATGGTAATCCTCGGCCACCCAGAAATCACCGGCAGGAAGAACCTCGGTCACAACGTCATAACCTTTTTTTATCAACTCCGTTATAAGCATGTCCGCCGTAGCCTTCTGGTCTTCATCGGCATAAAATACGGCCGACCTGTACTGGCTCCCTATATCGGGGCCCTGCCTGTCGATCTGTGTGGGATCGTGTATTTCAAAAAAGAGTTTCGCAAGGGTTTCGTACGACGTCAGCGCCGGATCGAAAACAACCCTCACTGTTTCCGCATGGCCTGTTCCACCAGTGCACACATCCTGGTAAGTAGGCTCGGCAAGATGGCCGCCCATGTATCCGGGCTCTACCGCAATCACTCCGGGTTCCTTTTTTAACAGGTGCTCCACTCCCCAGAAACACCCTCCCGCAAAATAAGCCGTCCGCAGGTTTTCACCGCTACGGCCCGCATTCAAATTATTCATTTCCGCAATATTTTAAAGAATAATTAATAGTATATTGAATTTCAGTAAGTAAAATTCAAACGGGGTTCTAAAACTTTTTCACACGTTTATGGCAATAAGGACACGTCCCCTTACGGTCATAGTATTTCTGGTGATAGTCTTCCGCACGCCAGAAAGTGTCCGGTGCCGTAACTTCGGTCGCAACCTCATATCCTTTCGAGCGGAGCTCTTCAATAAGTTTCTCTGCTATTTCCTTCTGTCCGGCGGTGGTATAGAATACGGCCGAACGGTACTGGTTTCCGGTATCCGGGCCCTGACCGTCTATGCTGGAAGTATCGTGTATCTCGAAAAACAACCTCGCAAGTTTTTCAAACGAAACTATGTCTGAGTCATAAACGACCCTCACTGTTTCGGCATGCCCCGTCTTTCCCGTACATACGTCGTCGTAGGTCGGGTTACGGAAAGTGCCGCCGCAGTAACCCACCTGAGTGGTGATAACTCCAGGCTCGTCTTTCATCAGGTGTTCGACGCCCCAGAAGCTTCCGCCTGCAAAGAGCGCCGTTTCGGTCTTGAGAGGATTTTCCTTTTCCTGCTCTTCCGGTCCTTCCGGCACGAATTTAAGCGATATGGAATTCACACAATGCCGCGTATCTTTAGCAGTGTGTTTCTCTCCCGTGAAAACATGCCCGAGGTGGCCCCCGCATTTCGCGCACGTGATTTCGGTACGCATCCCGTCGGCATCCGGCCTCCTTTTGACGGCGCCTCCTATCTCGTCATCGAAACTGGGCCAGCCGCAGCTCGATTCGAATTTATCCTCGGAGCGGTAAAGGGGTTCACCGCACTGCCTGCACACATAGGTACCTTTCCTTTTGTTATAGCAATATTCGCCGCTGAAAGGGAGCTCGGTGCCCTTGTCCACTATTACGGACTTTTCGAAATCGGTAAGTTCTTTATTCATGTATAACAATATAATAATTTGGGAAAACCGCCGCAAGATAGCGATTTTTTTTAATCGGTATACCTTATAGGCCCCTTAACTGCGGTGAGTGTCAATATAAATCATTTCCAGTAACGGTAAACACATTTTATGCCGCGGCAAACCGGGCGTTTCACACTTTTGCACAGTATTTGCATAGAATGGAATCAAACACATTTTTAACAACTTAAAACAATAAAGATTATGAAAATTTACCAATCTATTAAAGATCTGGTTACCAAGGAAAGGGTAACGAAAGCTGCCGCTACTCTCGGCGAAAAGGAAACCAATGTAGCGTCCGCTATTTCCTACATTCTTCCGTCCATGCTCGGAGCCATGTGCACCAAGGGAGCGACTCCCGCCATTAAGAGCGACATCGAACTCGCAGGCAAGCACAACCTCCGCAAAGACCTCAATGCTATTTTTGAAGGCAGCGGCGTGATAGACGGAATGAACATCGGCGAGAGGTTCGAAAACGCTCTCTTAGGCGCGAAGAACAATGAGTTCCCGAAAGCGATAGCAAATAAATCAGGGGTTAAGGTAGAAAGCGCCGACAGGCTCGGAAACTGGGTTGCAGCTACGATAGCAGCATGGTTCGGCGATATGAGCGTGAAGCAGAAAGTTTCACTCGGTACACTCATGGAAGACCTCGGCAGGGAAAAAGGCGAGATCGTAAGGGATATCCCCGAAGATATTGCACGCCAGCTCAACATCATTGTTCCCGGAGCTGCCAAAGTTGACAACAAGAAGACGGCTGTAGCTGTAAAAGAGAAAAAGGGCATGGGCTGGATCTGGTGGGTTATTATAATACTTGCCATCCTCATTATCGCTTTCCTCATATTCAGGTCTTGCGACACCAGGGAAGAACGGGCAAGGCTTAAAGCCGAAACCGAAAAGGTTGAAACCGCAGTAGACAATGCCGCTAACAGCGTAAAGAACGAAGCCAACAAACTGGCAACCGACCTGAAAGAGTTCACCCTCTCGAACGGCCAGAAAATAATGGCTAGGGAAAACAGCATGGAAGCCAAAATGATCGAATTCCTCAATTCGGCCGAATACCGTAACGGTACTAACGAACAGTTGAAAAGCAAATGGTTCCACTTCGACCATATCGACTTCGAACACGACAGCACAACGGAAATGACCCCCGGTTCCAGGACACAGCTCGACAATATAGCCCATATATTGAAAGCATATCCTGCTGCGAAGATAAGGATCGGCGGTTATGCCGACAAGACCGGTAGCGTAGCCGTAAACGATGAAATTTCGAAAGAAAGGGCAGAGTTCGTTAAATCCGTATTCGTTAAGAACGGCATCAGCGCAGCCCGCGTTTCCACCGAAGGTTTCGGTAAGGAATTCGCTACGCACCCTGCCGGCGCACCCGACAGCGAGCGCGCACTGGACAGGCACATCGCACTGCGCTTCGAAAAATAATCTTCTCTGTGAAGAATAAAAAAACCGCCTCTTAAGGGCGGTTTTTTTATTGGCCGGAGTTGTATGTCATGGTAATATATTGAGTTGGAGATGGATTCTTAACAAAAAATTAACGTAAGCCAGACGGAGCGTCCGCACCAAAAGAGCGCTGAATGAAGGAAAACAGTTAAATTGCACCTGTTTCGAATAAAATTAAATTAATAGTGCGGTGGAGACGATAAAGCTTATACTTTCGCTGGGATACCTGATACTGATAGTAAGCACGGTCATAGTGATACTGACCAACAATACCAATACGGCACGTACCACGTCGTGGCTGCTGGTATTAACGATACTTCCGGGCATAGGCCTCATACTGTTTTATATCTTCGGTTATAATGCACGGCGGGGAAGCGGGTACCGTAAAAAATACATGCTCTTTAAAAACCACTTCCTTTCCCGTGCGTCCGGAGAAGTCAAAGCCCGCCTGGCGGCCGCCAACAGCTACGTTAAACTGGACGCGCATTACAGTAATCTCGCTTCCCTTATGGCTGCAAACAACGATTCGGCCCTACTGGAAGGCAGCCGCATAGAGATTATGACCTCGGGCGGGCGGAAACTGGAACTGTTGATCGAAGATATAAAGAACGCCAGGCACCACATCCATTTCGAATATTTCTATTTCCGCCGCGACGAGAATTGCCGCTACATCCGGGAGCTTCTTATGCAAAAAGCGCGCGAGGGCGTGAAAGTCAGGTTCATCTATGAGAATATCGCCAACATCGATATCAGCCCGCGCTATTATAATAAAATGCGTGAGGCGGGCGTCGAGGTACTTCCGTTCACGAAAAACGGATTGCCCTGGATCCGAAGGCACCTGAACTACCGCGACCACCGCAAGATAGTCGTCATCGACGGCGATATAGGCTATACGGGAGGTATGAATATCGGGAACGATTATTTCGTCAAATGGCGCGACACACACCTCAGGATAACTGGCAACGGAGTCTACGGGCTGCAGTATAATTTCTTCCATGCGTGGTTCGAATCGGGCGGGAGTATTCCCGGGGAATTGGACGCCTATTTCCCGCAGACAGCCGGCAATTCGGGAAACCTGATGCAGGTAGTCCCCGACGCGCCCGACTCCCCATGGCCGTTCCTCCTCATGGGTAACGTAAAGGCTGTAGAGAATGCCCGTAAGTACATTTACATACAGACTCCCTACTACCTTCCACCCGAGAACCTCCTGATGAGCCTCAAGGCGGCAGCCATCAGCGGGGTGGACGTAAGGATAATGCTGTCGAGGAAATCGGATATAATATTTATGGATCCCGCATCCAAATCGTACTACGAAGAGTCGCTACGCAGCGGCATCAGGATCTATGAACTCCAGGATGTCTTCAGCCACGCAAAAAGTTTCGTCACGGACGATTATCTTTCGATAATGGGATCGGCTAACATGGATTACAGGAGCCTCGACCTCAGTTTCGAGCTCAATACCTACATATACGATAAAGAAATAGCCTTACAAAATAAAGAAATATTCTTCGAAGACATGAAGGAGTGCAAAGAGATATTCCTCGATGAGTGGCTTAAAAGGCCGTGGTACAACAAACTGGCGCAGGCTATCGTGAGGCTATTCGCGCCGCTGCTCTAATTTACGGGGCCGGATGCCTGCGATTGCGGGGAAATTAGTAACGGTACCTTGAAACGATTACGGGCCGCCGGAATTCCGGCGGCCCGTAAAACATTTTTTATAATTAGGTTCCGCTCACCCCCGTGGCCATCACAGGACGCGGCAGGCTATTACCCAAGATAAGATTTCAGGAATTTATTGCGCGAGCTGTGCCTCAGCCTGCGGATAGCCTTTTCTTTGATCTGGCGTACGCGTTCGCGGGTAAGACCGAATTTTTCACCTATCTCCTCCAGCGTCATCTCGGCGCAGCCGATACCGAAGAAGTAGCGGATAATATCCCTCTCCCTGTCAGTAAGGGTGGAAAGGGCGCGATCCACCTCCGTGGAAAGCGACTCGTTGATAAGCCCCCGGTCGGCATTCGGCGAATCGGAGTTCACAAGCACGTCGAGAAGGTTGTTATCCTCGCCGTCCGAGAAAGGGGCATCCACCGAAACGTGGCGGCCCGACACGCGCAGCGTATCAGACACCTTCTCCTTAGGCAGGTCCAGCACTTCGGCCAGTTCCTCGGGCGAAGGGGTGCGTTCGTTCTCCTGCTCGAAACGGGCGAAAGCCTTGTTTATCTTATTGAGAGAGCCTACCTGGTTGAGCGGAAGGCGCACGATGCGCGACTGCTCGGCCAATGCCTGCAGGATCGACTGGCGTATCCACCAAACCGCGTAGGATATGAACTTGAATCCGCGCGTCTCATCGAACTTCTCCGCCGCCTTGATAAGCCCCAGGTTACCCTCGTTGATAAGGTCGGGAAGGCTTAGCCCCTGGTTCTGGTACTGCTTTGCCACCGAAACGACGAAACGGAGGTTGGCTTTAGTCAGCTTCTCCAACGCCTCCTGGTCGCCCTTCTTGATGCGCTGGGCGAGTTCCACCTCTTCCTCGACGGTAATAAGGTCTTCCTTGCCTATCTCCTGCAGGTATTTGTCCAGCGACGCGCTTTCGCGGTTGGTAATGGATTTTGTGATTTTTAATTGCCTCATATAGATTGTTGATTAATATTTCCTAACCTGAGAGTCTGTTTAAAATTATTAACTAAACCTGTTATGGCTCTCTTAAGCGCTTTTTTCATTCCAGCCTCGTTGCATGGCGATTCCTATGCAACGAGGCTGGAATGAAAAAATAATCCTAAGAAAATATCTCTTAACATTTTTCATCAATAAAATTTAAACAGACTGTGAAACCGGAAGACTCCTTTTCAGTATTTTAAGTTTAAGTTGCCGATAAAAAGGACCGGCCCCTGGCGATGCACGCTGACGGGGCCGGTCTCAATTATTCAACCTGTGCGCCGCGCGTCACTGCACTATTGTGTAACCCATTCTCTGTCCGTTGGGATAGATTCCTTCTATGTAAGTCACGACTTCATCTATCTTGTCCAGATCGCCTACCGACCGGATAGGCCTTTCGTTAATATGTGTTATGATAAAGTCCCTTCTTATTTTTGCCCTGGCCATGATACCGCCGTTCCTTACTTCGACTACGCGGATACCGTGCTCAATCTTCAGGTCCTTGAGGTTACGCTCGCTCACTTCGGAGAACCTTCCTCCGAGAGCTGCCGCTACATCCGTATGATCGGCGCTCAATAACTCTGCTTTACCTGCTTTATTACGCAAAACGACATCGAATTGTTTCACTTTCCCCTCTCTTTTAACGGAAATTTTAACTTTATCGTTCGGTTTGTAGCGGGACATGACTTCAGCCAGGTTATTGCGGGAGTCTATCTGCGTATTATCCAATGCGGTAATCACGTCGCCCACTTTAATACCGGCTACATCGGCCGCTGCACCTTTTTCGATACTCATTACAGCCGCACCGCCGAGATCGGTTATGTTATATTCCTTTCCGAACTGGTCGATAAAATCCTGCGTTACCTCGGTATACCTTATGCCCAGCATCGCGCGCTGCACTACCCCGTACTGCCTCAGGTCGGTAACCACTTTCTGGACTATGGAGCTCGGTATGGCGAACGAATAGCCCATATAAGCGCCGGTCTGTGTTTTGATAAGCGTATTAATACCTATAAGCTCACCTTTGGTATTAACCAGGGCGCCCCCGCTGTTGCCGGGATTAACCGCAGCATCTGTTTGTATGAAAGATTCCAGCGCATTAGTCTCGTTTATAGCCTGCAGGTTACGCCCCTTGGCGCTCACTATACCGGCCGTAATTGTCGACTGCAGGTCGAACGGGCTTCCTATAGCCAGCACCCACTCCCCGAGACGGAGGTCGTCGGAACTCCCGAACGGCAGCGAAGGCAGGCCGCTGGCGTCTATTTTAACGAGAGCCACTTCCGTAGCGGGATCGGTCCCGACCAGTTGTGCCTCGAAAGTACGCCCGTCGTAAAGCTTGACCTTCATTTTAGTTGCGTTATTGACAACATGGTGGTTAGTCACTATATACCCGTCATGCGAAATAATAACCCCGGAGCCCCCGGTTTTCTGCTCGCGCATAGCACCGTCCCTTTGGGAATAACCCTGCGGTATGCCGAAAAACTCAAGGATAGGATCATACCCCCCGCGTGCGGCTACTTTTTGGGTCACTTCTATGTTCACGACTGCCTGCACAGCATTTTCAGCGGCATAGGTCAAATCCGGATAACCCGACGACTGGTAAGACGTGAAGTGGGCCCCCGGATAAGCGGGCACTTCGACTATTTTTTCGATGATTTCCGGGTATTCGGAAACGTTATCCCTGCCGGATGCCAGAGCGAGATAGGTGGCTCCTCCGCCCACCAGGCAGGCCCCAACGAGCGAAACTATAAAAACTGCTTTCTTTTTCATAATTACTTTATCAATAATTTAGTTTAACTATTTAAGAAACAAGAAAGTATAATTACTCCATTAAGTATAATATTTTGCTGCACTACAACACGGCAAAGGCGAACAATCCGCCTGCCATTGTTAGCCCTATGGTTTTATGATCAAATATCTAACGAAAAACCTTTTTCCTTATTGTTCGCACGCGCTTTTATTAATCGTTAACAAACTCCCGCAAAAAGCAGAGGGCCCCGTTAACGAAGCCCTCCCACAATTATATTTTTTATTTTCAAATCAGAACCTCATTCCGAACGACATACCGTAAGCACCGCTATGCCTGCCGTTATGGGCCAGTGACGGAGCCGTGAGAACGACCGGGCTGATATCCAGGTACTGGCCGCCCGCTGCGTAACCGCGGGCGATATTCTCCCTCTTCGCTCCCTTGACCGCATGAATTATGGCCCATACGTCCAATGCTATCCAACCAGCGAAAAAGACCGGATAAAAATAAAGCGTATTCCCATCGACTCTGAACGAAAGGCTGCTTAAAACAATATTACCGAGCAGGAAGCCGACACCGGCTCCTACGTGACCGTTATAGAATTGACCCACACCGGGAATGAAAAAAGAGAGAAAGCCCGCGAGGGTCGGATTCCTCGGAGGTTTTATATAAGCGGGCTGCAACTGGGACTGGTTGCCGTAAACCACCTGCTGCTGCGTCTGCTGATAACTCTGCTGGACGGGCTGGGACGGTTGCTGAACAGGCTTTACAGCCTGCTGGGTTTTCTGGACGTTAGTATCGTTTTTTGCTTCGATAGGGCTGACCTTTTCCACATCGTCCATTTTTATGGAAACGGTGCTGCCGTCCGCATAGGTTACCTCGATATTGTTATCGGCAGTAAGTTTATACGATACGCATTCGACGTCGATGCCGTTCTTGAGCTTCACCACATACTTATTGCCGCTTTGCGCAAATAGACAAACCGTACAAAATAACATGATAAAGAGGGTAGTCAGGATTTTCCTCATAGTTGGATTAATTAAAGAGTTAGTAATTATTTATTAGTTTGAAACACGTTATTATCAGAACATTATACCTATGTTTACACCGCAGCCAAAAGAGTTATTCGCATGACTCCTGAGCCGGGATTCTGAGTAGGGCGGGTTCGATATTAAGGTATCGTCCCTTACCTATAGCGTAGCCGCGCTGTAGTAAACCGGCTCCTCGAGGACTATGCCTTTAACCGTTTCTATTCTCACAGTCGGAATGACAGAGCTCGTAAGTAATTATTTAATAGCTTGTTAATAAAAATCGCCTTAAATGTTAAAACGCTCAGAAAACGAGGCAGAAACCAAACCCGTAGCTGTAATTATATCTGTTACCGGCCAAATTAGGGCCATCCAGCACTACAGGCCGAAGATCCACGTAACCACGATGTGCATTTATTTTTTTCGCCGTATCTGATGCATGCAGTATAGACCATACCCAGCTTGCTGCGGCGCCCGCCGCAAATACCGCTCCCACCGGCCAAAGTTCACCGTCGCTGAAAAATATATAGGCTCCCGTCCCCATAGCGAGCCAGCTCCCCATGAAAGCGAACCCCAGGCCCACTTGTCCGTTATAGAACTGGCCGAGCCCCGGTATTACAGCCGACGCGAGGCCGGCGGTAAAAGGATTTTTCCACGGTACTACCCTCACCCACTCGTATTGCTGACTGTAAACGCTTGCGGCAGAGCCCGGACGGGCCGTGGCATTTACGCTTTGTCCCTGGGGTGGGCGGTACACCGAATTACCCTGCTGCGCGGCTGTAGTCGGCTTCTGGGCCGCAGTCCCGCTTCCAGTCGTCCTGCCCGCAATAGTTATCCTGTCGACCACTTCGATAGAGTAAATGGCTGTTTTGCCGTCGAGGCGCAACACCTGAAGGTTGCCGTCTTCAGTATTCTCGAAACTGAGGCATTCTATAGAGCTCCCGTTGGTGAACCATACTACGTATTTGCCCGTTTGTTGCTGCGCAATAACCGTAAACACACTGAAACCCAATGAGATTACGAGGAAAAACAGGATCTTTTTCATCACTTTGCAAATAGATTCGGGTTAGTTCCAATAAATACAGCGACAAGAAAGAGCAATCGAAATAAAACCTCGTTCTATGAAGATTGCCGGACCGCATACTATTATGCAAATATAGTATATTTTCCTTATCACAGAAGTCTGTGCGAAAATATATAACAGATTATTTTAATCGCTGACCTGTACCGATGGCAAAATTACAATAATCCCCTGTAAGTCAGCCTTCCGCCTTCTATTCGTGCAGCTTTGGTGTACGGGTGTATTCCGAACTTCCCTACCCCCATTATATGAATGACATCCCAACCCACGGACTTCAGGTAATCGGATATCATCGAGCGGTGGCACCGCCACCAGACGGCCTCGGAGCACATTATCGCTGTACGGTAC
>CAKUKW010000047.1 GCA_934663885.1 uncultured Tidjanibacter sp. | reverse complement strand
TCCCGCGCACCATTGCTGGATAAGGCCAGGCTGTTCGAATATTCTGAGAAATCCTGCTGATATGAGGATATTGGTCACTGGGGCGGATGGTCAGTTGGGGATGTCGCTGCGTAAAATAGCAGTTCAGTATCCCATGCACGGCTTTGTTTTCACTGATCTCCGGGAAGCCGACATAACCGACCGGGGCGTTATGGAACGAAAAGTTCAGGAAATCTCGCCCGACGCACTTATTAACTGTGCCGCCTATACGGCCGTCGACATGGCGGAAAAGGAGCCTGAAGCGGCAGCGAAACTAAACGTCACAGGCCCTGGAATACTCGCTTCACTGGCGGTGGAGTACGGGTTCAGGCTGATACATATATCTACAGATTACGTATTCGACGGGAACTCCCGCACACCCTACAAGGAGACTGATAGACCCTCGCCGCTTACTGTTTACGGGGCTACGAAACTTGAGGGCGAAAGGGTGATAGCGCTTTCAGGCGCAGACGCAGTAGTTGTGAGAACGTCGTGGCTTTATTCCGAATTCGGCCGTAACTTCGTAAAGAGTATGCTGCGTTTGGCCGGAGAGGGAAAGGAGATCAATGTGGTGGACGACCAGAAAGGTTCGCCGACATATGCGACCGACCTTGCCCGGGCTTTGATAGGATTACTGGGAAAAAACGGAAAAGGATTCAGTATATATAATTTCGCAGGAGGAGATGTAATTACATGGTACGGGTTTGCCCGCAGGATATTTTCCATGGCAGGCAAAAGTGTGATTCTCAACCCGATAACTTCGGTCGGTTATCCTGCCGCCGCCCGAAGGCCGCAATATTCGGCCCTCGACACTACGCTCGCAGAAAAGATGGGGCTGCAAGTCCGCCCGCTGGAAGCCTCGCTCACAGAATGCCTTCGGGCGCTGGATTATCCCGTGAAGGCGATTTGATCTAACTTTGAATCCGCGGGTAGTTTGATAAATTGACTTATATGAAAAGATTTCTGAAGCTATTTTTTATACTTACAATTCCGGTTTTGACAGCCGGCCACGCATCTGCCCAGAATATAAAGGGGCGGGTGCTGGATGGCGCCCAGGGGAGTGAGGCCCTTGTCGGCGCTACCGTTCACTGGGCTGGAACGACCATAGGGGCTTCCGCGAACCTTGACGGCGAGTTTACTATAGGGATGGTAAAAGGGTACGATAAACTCGTCGCGAGTTACGTGGGGTACGTTCCCGATACTATTACCGTGACCACGCAGAGAGAGGTTGAGTTCCTGCTCCTCACCGAAGAGATGGAAGCAGTCGTTGTCGTGGGCCGCAGCCGTGGCACGCAGATGAATATGGCGGCCGTGACCACTACGGAGATGATATCGTTCGCAGGCCTTACCAAGATGGCATGCTGCAACCTGGCAGAAAGTTTCGAGAACAGCGCCTCTGTCACGGTGGGCTACAGCGACGCCATATCGGGCGCACGCCAGATCAGGATGCTGGGCCTGGCCGGGATCTATTCGCAGTTGCTCGACGAAACGCGCCCTGTAATGAGGGGGATAGGCTCCCAATATGCCCTGACTTATATTCCGGGCATGTGGCTGGAAAGTATCCAGGTGTCCAAGGGCGTTACGTCCGTTACCGGCGGCCACGAAGCAATGTCGGGGCAGATAAACCTCGAACACCGCAAACCGACGGATGAAGAGCCATTCTTCATAAACATTTACGCTGATAATGAAGCCCGCGGTGAGTTGAACTATTACAGTATCGGCAGGGTAAACGACAACCTTGGGAATGTACTGCTCGCCCATGCCTCGATTAATCCCCTGCGGATAGATCACAACGGCGACGGTTTCATGGACGGGCCGCTCAGCCGCCAGATAAATATCGCCAACCGGTGGCTCTGGACTCCCGATAACGGGATGCAGCTCAGGGCAGGCATTAAATATGTCAACGATAAGCGTACCAGCGGACAGATGGACTACGACACCTATGCCGACAGGCGTTTCATAACCGCCGAATCGTTGAAGGAGCCATGGGGCTCGCAGATCTCCAACGAAAACCTGAACGGATATGTGAAGCTGGCCATTCCTGTCGGCAGGTTCGTGTTCGACGAGGAGAAGCAACAGGCCGAGCGATCTAACATAGCGTTTATCGTCGATTACAATTACTTCAACACCGATTCCTATTACGGGCTGCTCAAGGAATACAAGGGCGAGCAGAGTTCGTTCTATTTCAACGGCATGTACAGTTGGAACGTGAGCAGACGCAGCAGGCTCGTGACGGGATTGTCGGCGACCTCCGATACCCGCAACCAGCGGCTGTGGGAAGGGCAGCTGGTTTTGGCGGGCAATTCCCATGTAGAGCATTCGCAGTGGGAAGAGATAATGCGGACGGAGAATGAAGCAGGCATTTTCGCAGAATATAATTTCAATTACAAGGATAAATTCAGCCTGGTGGCGGGCGTGAGGGCCGATTACAGTAACGTACACGGAATGTTCTATACTCCGCGCGGGCATGTCAAATGGAATATAGCGCCGAGGCTGGTACTTCGCGGCTCGGCGGGACTGGGATCGCGCACTGTCAACCTCGTTACCGACAATATGTGGGCACTGTCCACGGGACGCGTCTTCTATATAGACGGCGGTAATATTTTCGACAGGAGCAAGCTGAATACCAGGGAGGAGAGTTTTATGTACGGGGGCAGCCTCCTGTGGACTTTCCGGCTGGGGAGCGACAACAGCGCCTCCTTGAGCGCCGACTATTTCCATACGGAATTCCTTAACCAGGTAATAGCCGACCAGGAAGCCGATACGCGCAGGGTTTACCTTTATAACCTCGAAGGGCCTTCGTACAGCAACGTGTGGCAGGTGGATTTCAACTGGTCGCCCTTTACCAATTTCGACATATTCGCCACGTTCCGCTACAATAAGACTATCGTGGCACTCAAAGTCAGGGACGGGGCAGGAGGCCATTCGCCGAGGGAGGTCGAGAAACCCCTTACAGATCGTTACAAGGGCCTGTTAAACCTCCAGTATGCCACGAAATTCCGCCGCTGGGTGTTTGATTTCACCGCCCAGCTCAACGGCCCTTCGCGTATACCCACCCAGGACGGTAATCTCGATAATTCCACTCATTCGCCGGCTTATATGATGTATTACGCGCAGGTCACGTGGAAAGCAAACGCGAAGATCAATCTTTATGCCGGTTGTGAGAATATAGGAAATTACACTCAGCCCGACCCAATAGTAAGTGCCGACAACCCGCATTCGCCGTCGTTTAACGCATCCCTTATATGGGGGCCACTGATGGGTCGCAAAATATATGTAGGCGCCCGGCTTGATTTTTAATTTTTTTCTATATTACATTAATATATTTAAAATAATTTAATAATACAACAAGGATGAAGAGAATAATTTTAATAATTACTTTGGCTGTTTTCGGGCTCGGGATAGCCGCTGCGGATGCATCAGCGCAGAAAAAGAATACGGAAACCGTCGTGTTCGACACCAGTATAACCTGCAATAACTGTAAGAAGAAACTCGAAGAAAATATACCGTTCGAGAAAGGTATCAAGGATATGAAAGTCGATGTCGATACAAAAAAAGTGACCGTCACCTACGACCCTGCCAAAACCGACCCGGAAAAAATCCGCGCAGCGATAGAAAAGCTCGGGTACAAAGCGTTTGCCGAAACTAAAACAGAAGAGTGCAAGGAAGATAAAAAGGAGTAGTCGGTTTCGATAGAAAAAATCAAATGCCGGAAGTTCGACTTCCGGCATTTGATTTTAATCGATTGATTCAGGCAAGTGGAATAATTCCAATACACCGATTTTTATTTCATGCCTGTAGCTTATTTCAGCGTAGCGATGCGCTCCTCCAGTGCCGCGATCTTGGCTTCTGCATCGTTCTTTTTGGCGTATTCCATTTGCACCACCTTCTCCGGCGCGCCCTGTACGAAACGCTCGTTCGAAAGCTTTTTCATGACCGAATCGAGGAACCCCCGATGGTATGCAAGCTCTTCTTCCAGTTTTGCAAGCTCGGCCTCGACGTCCACCTTGTCGCCCATCGGGACGAAATACTGCGTGGTCTTGACTATAAAAGCCGCCGCTGTCGGCTCTTTTTCCGTCACCTCATCCACGGACGAAAGGTTCGCCATTTTTTTAAGTATGGGTTCGTAGCATTTGTGGTAGTTCTCGTCAGCTATCACCTTAAGCTCCAACTGCTCCTTGTTGGGAATATTATTCTGCTGGCGGATGCTGCGTACGGCCGTAACCGCCTCTTTGACCAGTTCGATCCTGGTAAGCATATTTTCGTCGAAGTCTTCCGGGCGCGGCATATCCGATATCATAATGCTCTCCCCGTCTTTCCTGGGTTCAAGGTGCTGCCAGAGTTCTTCGGTTATAAACGGCATATAAGGATGCAGCATTTTCAATAACTTCCCGAATATTTCCTTAGTCTCCGTGAGCGTCTTTCCGTCGATGGGTGTCTGGTAAGACGGTTTGATCATTTCGAGGTACCAGCCCGAGAATTCGTCCCAGAAAAGTTTGTATAACCTCATGAACGCGTCCGAAATGCGATAGTTGGCAAAATCCGCGTCTGTTTCGGCCAGCGACCTGTCGATCAGAGAGTCGAACCACTCGACCGCGATCCGGTTATTTTCGTCCTGCTCCTTGTTCCCGTCGACCTCCCAACTGCTCACCAGGCGGAAAGCGTTCCATATCTTGTTGCCGAAGTTGCGGCCCTGTTCGCACATCGCCTCGTCGAACATTATGTCGTTGCCGGCCGTTCCGCAAAGCAGCATCGCCACCCGGACGCCGTCGGCTCCGTATTTCTCGATCAAATCGAGCGGGTCGGGCGAGTTGCCGAGCGATTTGCTCATCTTGCGACCCAGTTTGTCGCGTATTAACCCTGTGAAATAGACGCTGTTGAAAGGCCTTTCTCCGGTATATTCGTATCCGGCCATTATCATACGTGCCACCCAGAAGAAAATGATATCGGGGGCTGTTACCAGATCGTTGGTCGGGTAGTAATATTTAAATTCAGCGTTGTCGGGATGCATTATGCCGTCGAAGAGCGAAAGCGGCCACAGCCAAGAGCTGAACCACGTGTCGAGTACGTCCTCGTCCTGGCACAGATCCGCCATTTCCAGGCTTGTATCGCCGCATTTTTCACGTGCCAGGGCGAGGGCTTCTTCCGGTGTTTCCGCCACGACGTACCCACCCTGCGGCAGGTAATATGCCGGTATGCGGTGGCCCCACCAGAGCTGCCGCGAAACGCACCAGTCCTTAATGTTCTCCATCCAGTGGCGGTATGTGTTCTTGAATTTTGCCGGAACGAAGCGTACGATGTCGTCCATAACTGCGTTGAGGGCCGGTTTGGCCATCTCGTCCATCCTGAGGAACCACTGCATCGACAGTTTCGGCTCTATTGGCACGTGGGTACGCTCCGAGAAGCCGACGTTGTTGGTGTAGTCCTCCTCCTTTTCCATAAGCCCCGCGTCTTTCAAATCCGTCGCTATCCGCTCGCGGACGATGAAGCGGTCCATACCGACGTAAAGGCCGACTTTGTCGTTGATGGTTCCGTCATCGTTGAAAATGTCGATAACCTCGAGCCCGTATTTTTCTCCTAAAACATAGTCGTTTACGTCGTGGGCAGGCGTTATCTTGAGCGCCCCCGTGCCGAATTCCATATCCACGTAATCGTCCGCTATGACAGGTACCGTCCGGTTTACAAGCGGAACCACTACCGCATGGCCTACGATGTTTTTATACCGCGGGTCGTTCGGATTCACACAGACTGCCACATCTCCCAGTATTGTTTCAGGACGTGTCGTGGCTACTGTCAGGTGGCCGTTACCTTCCGCCAGTTTGTATTTCAGGTAATATAGCTTTCCGTGCTGTTCGCGGAAGATAACCTCCTCGTCGGACAAGGCTGTCCGGGCGGCCGGGTCCCAGTTGACCATGCGCACCCCGCGGTATATTTTCCCTTTGTTATAAAGGTCGGTAAATACCCTTATGACGCTGTCGGAGCGCACTTTATCCATCGTGAAAGCCGTCCTGTCCCAGTCGCACGAAGCGCCCAGTTTGCGGAGCTGCTTAAGTATGATGCCGCCGTACTCCTCTTTCCAGAGCCAGGCGTGCTCCATGAATTCCTCGCGGGTGAGCTGCCGTTTTTCGATGCCTTTTTCGCGCAGCATGGCGACGACCTTGGCCTCGGTGGATATAGAGGCATGGTCGGTTCCCGGCACCCAGCATGCGTTAAAGCCTGACATTCTGGCACGGCGTGTCAGTACGTCCTGCAGGGTGTTGTTGAGCATGTGCCCCATGTGCAGTATACCGGTCACGTTAGGGGGGGGGATAACTATGGTAAACGGTTCTCTGCCATCCGGTTCGGAGTGGAAGAATTTATTGTTTACCCAGTAGTCGTACCACTTGTTTTCGAGTTGCTGGGGGGTGTATTTATCGCCAATTTTCATACGTTCTCAGAATTTGCATATAATTTGCAAAGATAGTGAACCGAGGCTTATTTATCAAATCAGCCGACCTTATCGACGAGGCCCGTGCATCGGCCTTTTAAGGCCGGTACGGGAAAAGCCGGGGAGATAACTAAAACATAATATGCTAAAAATCGTTGGCTTGCTGCTGTGCCGAGCCTCATCCTATCTAAGCGCTTGCGCAAAGATATAAAAAGTAAGCGTAGTTGCGCATCCCTTATGCCAAAAAGGAATGTTGATAATTTGATGACCGATTACCTGTTGCAGGCAATCCCGGGGATGTTAAATACGTTATCTTTGTAACCTGAAAAACGGATGGCCGGAGGGCGCCGTTTTCAATATAAGAAAGGACTCATAAAAATGGTAAAGAAGAAAAAAGCAGAATTCGAAATCCTCACCGACATAAGCGATATCCAGGAAGGCCGGACACAGGTTATTCCCATAGTTGCCGACGACGATGAAGTGAACGAGAATCTCACTATACCGGATACGCTGCCGATCCTCTCGTTGAGGAGCTCGGTGCTGTTCCCCGGATCGATCACGCCCATAACAGTAGGTCGTGAAAAATCAATGAAACTCGTCCGCGACGTAGAGGCAGGAAGCGGTATACTGGGCGCCGTCCTGCAGAAGGAGGCAGACGTGGAGCAGCCCGCTCCCGACGATATGTACCGGATAGGTACCGCGGCGCGCATACTCAAAACCCTGGATATGCCCAACGGTAACCTGACGGTCATACTTCACGGGCTCGAAAAGATAGAGATCGACAGGTACCTTACGCACGATCCTTATTTCACAGCGTCTGTCACTCCACTCAAGGACTCGACGCCGGCGCAGAACAACATAGAGTTTGATGCGTTGGTTGAGTCCATTAAGGACGTGGCTCTTAATATCATAGATATTTCGCCCAGCATACCTAAGGAAGCTTCGTTCGCTATCAAGAATATCGACAGCAAACGCGGCATAATCAACTTTATCTGTTCGAACCTCGACTTCGAGGATACGGACAGACAGAGGCTGCTCGAGGCACCGGGCCTTCTGGCAAGGGCGCGCCGCCTGCTCGAAATATTGGTAAAGGAGCAACAGCTTATCGAACTCAAGAACAAGATACAGCAGAAAGTCAAGCAGGACATCGACCAGCAGCAGAAGGAGTATTACCTGCAGCAGCAGATACGCACCATACAGGAAGAGTTGGGCAACGACGGCGACGAGGCCGAGATAGCGCAGATGCGTGAGAAGGCTAAGACGAAGAAGTGGACAAAAGAGGTGGAAGAGATGTTCACCAAGGAGCTCAACAAGCTCGAAAGGCTCAATCCTGCCGTTGCGGAGTATTCCGTACAGATGAACTACCTGCAGCTTATGCTGGAACTGCCCTGGGGCGAAGGCACGCAGGACAACCTTAACCTGCAGCACGCGCGGGAGCAGCTCGACGCGGACCATTACGGACTCGATGAGGTCAAGGAGAGGCTGTTGGAACACCTCGCTGTAATAAAGCTCAAGGGCGACCTCAAATCCCCTATACTGTGCCTTTACGGCCCTCCGGGAGTAGGTAAAACTTCGTTAGGTAAGTCCGTGGCAGAGGCCCTTAATAGAAAATTCGGGCGTATTTCGCTGGGCGGGCTCCATGACGAGGCGGAAATCCGCGGCCACAGGCGTACCTATATAGGCGCAATGCCGGGACGTATCATCCAGACCATCCGCAGGTGCGGCTCTTCGAACCCTGTCATTATACTCGACGAGGTGGACAAGATAGGGGTGGGCAATCACGGCGACCCGTCGTCGGCGCTACTCGAGGTACTCGACCCGGAGCAGAACACCACGTTCCACGACAACTACCTCGATACCGAATACGACTTGTCGAAAGTGCTTTTCATCGCTACGGCGAACAATATACAGAATGTCAATCCGGCCCTCAGGGACCGTATGGAGATGATAAACATTCCCGGGTACCTGATGGAGGAGAAGGTTGAAATAGGCGTCAAACACCTGCTGCCCAAGCAGCGCGAGGCTCACGGCGTACCCGATGACAAACTGGATATATCGCGCGCGGTAATGGAGAGGATAATTTCCGACTACACCCGCGAGGCGGGGGTGCGTTCGCTGGACAAGAACCTTGCGAAGATAGCTCGCCACAGGGCGAAAAACATAGGTTTCGAGGAGGCTTTCGAGCCGGAAATCAAAGCTGACGAACTGGAAAGGATATTGGGTATGCCTAAGTTCCGCAACGACAAATACGAAGTTGCCGACATGGTGGGCGTCGTTACGGGCCTTGCATGGACAGAGGTCGGAGGCGATATACTTTATATCGAATCCATACTCAGTCCGGGCAAGGGTAAGATGAGTCTGACGGGTAACCTCGGCGATGTGATGAAAGAGTCGGCCACCATAGCGCTCGAATGGACAAGGGCCCATTATGCCGACCTGGACATAGACCCCGAGAAATTCGAGAAATTCGACATCAATATCCACGTTCCGGAGGGTGCAGTACCAAAAGACGGCCCAAGCGCCGGTATTACCATGATGACCTCGATAGTTTCGACCTACACCGGCCGCAAGGTCAGGGAGAAGATAGCGATGACCGGCGAGACTACCCTTCGCGGGCGGGTTACCCCTGTGGGCGGCATCAAGGAGAAGATACTTGCGGCGAAAAGGGCGGGCATTACGGAGCTTATCCTCAGCGTCGACAACGAAAAGGATATAAAGGATATCAAGCCTGAATATGTCGAGGGGCTGACGTTCCATTTCGTCAGGACGAACGAGGAGGTACTCGAGTTGGCCCTCGAAAAGTAACATGGTCGCGTAAGAGATATTTTGTACTGATAATCCGGTATTTAAAAAAGTATAACCGCTTAGGCGAAACCGGCGTTGAAATGGACGGTAAGGAAATATTCCGGAAAGCCCTTGACAGGGAAAACTTAGATAGTAGGGAGGCGCTGTGGCTCTGGGAGTCGGCGCCTCCCGCCGATTTATTCGCTCTTGCCGACGCGCTGAGGCGTGAAGCCGCCGATCCTTCCGTGGTTACGTGGCAGATAGACCGCAACGTCAATATCACTAATGTCTGCGTGTCGGGGTGTAAATTCTGTAATTTCCATTGCAAACCCCATCAGGTCGACAAGGCTTATATAACTTCTATCGACGAATACAGTCGAAAGATAGAGGAAACTCTTGCCCTGGGCGGCGACCAGCTCCTTTTACAGGGGGGGCTCCATCCCCGGCTGGATATAGGTTTTTATGAAGGACTTTTCAGGGAGTTGAAGAGACTGTATCCGCAGCTAAAGCTACATGCCCTCGGCGCTCCGGAAGTATTCCACATAGCCCGGATAAGCGGGCTCGGTGTAAAGGAAACCCTGGAGCGCCTTCGTGCCGCCGGGCTCGACTCGCTGCCCGGTGCCGGAGCCGAAATACTCTGCGACGAAGTCCGGAAAAGTGTTTCCCCCGGTAAACCGACCACGGAGCAATGGCTCGAAGTTATGCGCGAGGCCCACCGCATGAATTTCCCTGCATCCGCCACGATGATGTACGGTCATGCCGAAACTCCCGCGCAGAGGATAGAACACCTTATAAAGATACGCGACCTGCAGGGAGAACGCCCCGAGGGTAATTATGGCTTTATGGCTTTTATCCCGTGGGTTTTCTGTGCGGCCGGCACCGAGTTGGAAAAAGAGGGGGTCGTGTCGCATTTTTCTCCGATGGAATACCTCAAAATAATAGCACTCAGCAGAATAGTGCTGAATAATATCCACAACATACAGGCCTCATGGCTCACGGTCGGCAAGGAGGTGGCGCAGATGGCTCTCCACTGCGGAGCCAATGATTTCGGCTCGATAATGATAGAGGAGAATGTTGTGTCCTCTGCAGGTGCACGAAACAGTTTCGATGCGGAAGGTATTCAGCGGGCTATACGTGAAGCGGGTTTCACCCCGCGCCTTCGCGACCAGATTTACAGGTACCGGGATCCGTGGGTAAAACGGTAGTCGGTTTCCTGTAGCCTGCGCTTATCCGTCTTTTTTTGGAATATTTAGCTGCGCTGTGATAATACAAGGTTCGCTTATATAAACTTACTGTCCGTTTCAGGATAAAAGAGGGCGGGAAATTATTCCCGCCCTCTTTTTCATTAAGGCTTCGGGCCCGGATTGGGATCGTCGTCGATCCAGTCGACAGGAGGATTTTGGCCGTTGCAGGTCCTGCATATTGAACCTATGCCCCACGGAGCGAAATTACCGCATATATTGCATGTAATGTAGTGGGTGTCACAATTCAAACAATCTCCGTTTTCGATCAGCCAAAAGCCGCACATATAACAGTAGTCGTAACCTGCTCTTGTTGCAACTTCTTCAGTGCCTCCAACTTCTCCGGTTTGAACCGGCTCCTCATCCTTTACGCATGAGAACGCCAGAAATGCCATCGCGGCGATGGCGAGCAGAATAGTTTTTCTCTTCATAATATAAATTTTAAATTGATGTAGGTGTTACCTTATAAAAATAACATTTTTATTATTATGAAACTGCAATTGGTTGTGCCTTTTATTGCTAATGAGCGGCAATGGACTGGTTGCGGCATTGCCGCGCCGATAATTAGCATTGACAAATAGGGTAGCGTTAGAAGGTAATAGTTGCCTGCGAACGGGGCTTTTATCCGTAAATTCTTGAATATGTATTCTATAAAGATACAAGAATGGTAAAAATGTACAAACAACTGATAAGTATGTAATTATCTTTTTTG
>CAKUKW010000046.1 GCA_934663885.1 uncultured Tidjanibacter sp. | reverse complement strand
TGCCCCTCGACTTGCATGTGTTAGGCCTGCCGCTAGCGTTCATCCTGAGCCAGGATCAAACTCTCCATTGTAAAATAGTATTTGTTATAATCTTGGCTATATCTCAAAGGTATTGTTCGAAACTCTTTTAGAAAGGCGTATTCTTCGTTAGCCTTCTGACTCGCAACTGCTCATTTACGGTTAGTAAACTGCGCTTTGCTCGCATCGGCTGCCTTGAATTCTCACTTTCAAAAGAATTTCGCTTTGAAACCGAGTTCCTAGGTAAGAACCCGGATAAACTTTTAGCTGCTTAAATATCTTCAAAGAACTTTATTTTTAGGATTGGCATGATAAGTGCTTCTCCTCTTTCGCAATCTTTGCGGCTCACCGTATCTTATCGAAACGGGCTGCAAATATATGCGTTATTTTTTATTCCCCAAAACAAATTTACGTTTTGGAGGTAAATTTTTTTCAGAACTTGTTTTCCTGTTTGTTTGCCGGCCTAACTCTGTAAGCGGCGAGGGAATTTCGAACGGTTTCTTCTTTTTCCCGTTTGTGACCTCCGTATTAATTTCCGAAGGCGGGTGCAAAGATAAGTTTAATCATTCCGAATTTCCAAATTAAATCCGAATTATTTTTCAGATTTTTTTCGTATCGACTTTAACATGTTGTCAGGGAGTCTGTTCTGTCGGAAGCTACGGTTCGGTAGTTTGGGATTGAACCGGTCATTGTTTCTGAGCAGAGCGAATATAAAACGATGCTGTTGCCTGGAATATTGTGACTCCATGAAAAAATCGCCGCTGCCTGAAGAATCTTTTCCAAACAGCGGCTTTCGTATGAAAAATTTATTCTGGTTGCCTTACGGCGGGTGATGTCAGAACCTGATGTACGTACTCAATATGATGTTGCGAGGGCGGATGGCATACGACGCGCGGACAGATGAAAGCTCGCCCAGCATCATATACGAATATTCTTTTTCGTTAAGCAGGTTGGTTGCAGACAGGCTTATTTCCCAATTGCTCTTTATCCTGTAAATAGCGCTTATGTCTACAAAGAGGAAGTGTTTTGACCGGGTCGGTGATATCTGATTGTAATAATGCTCTCCCGAGATACTGAAGTTGAGTTTTTTGGTAGGGTAGAAGTGAAGTGATAACGATTGTGTATATCCGTCGGTATGGCTGTTTCCCCCTGCGCCGTCCATATAGGACCTCGAAAAGGAGAGTTTGTATTCAGCGCTGAGCCACTTGAATATAAGGCCGTTCAGGCGCGGTGCCAGCGAGAGCGTCCGCGAAGTGAAAGGTATCAGCACCCCGTCGCGTATCATGGAAGACGTGACGTCACTGTAGTTTACATCGAGCGCGAGGAGCCCCTTTATCCTGTCGAGCCCCTTGCTGACGGAGCCGCGTGCCGACCATACGTCCATATCGTTGGCCTGCGGCACCAGCGTATTGACTATATATTCTCCGCCGCCTATGAAGTCTTCGGATACAGTATATATAGAAGTATTGCGCGAACGTGTGACGTTACCGTTGAAGAACCATGAATTTATGGGGTTCTTGTATTCGAAACCGGCGGAAACGCTTTTTGCGGAGCTGTTGCCGAAGTCCACTATTCCCGCGTTAAGGGAGCGGAAGTTAGCCATGATGAGCCCCGTGTAAAAGTTGCTTTCGTCTACCGGCTGCTTTCTTATATTCCCCGATGCGTAGAGCGTCCATTTCGAAGAGATCCTGTAATTCAGAGAAAGCGAAGGCGCCGTTATGAAATCGTTGTCCGTAACAAGTCCGCCACCCAACCTGTCGTTAAAGCGGTAGTTGTAATAATTAAGGGGAATATTAAGAGTAGCGCGGAAACTTCCGCTTCTGTACGTAATTGCAGGAAGTACATACCACTGTAGATAGTTCATCGAAGAGTTGTTCTCCAGCGGGAATTTCTCGCTCTCCAATCCGGTAAGTTCGCTCTCCAGCCGCCTCAGGTTGGCCGTGAACCCTGCACGCGCCGAAAGCTGCCACTTGCGCCATCCGTAACTGTAAGAAATGCTGGTATTTGAATAGAAGGCGGATGCAGTGGCCGTTTGGTGCTGCCTGGCGCCCACCCTTTCCACACTCAATGAATGTGGCTTTGATATGAACTGGTTAAGGGATGAGATAGTAAAAGCATTCTTCCCGGTTCGTTTTACCAGCGAGAAGTTATTGGCTATTTTTGTGGACGGCAGCTTCGCGAACTGGTCGTTGGGCGTTGTGCCTGTAACAGCCAACTCGGTATCTTTCCACTCCATATCCGCCGAAAGCCTGTTGCGAAGGTAGTATTTATCGGTATTCGCCTCCACCGCCACCTCGCCGTTAAGGGTATGGTTTTTCGAAAGCATGCTGTTGTTGTCTTCAATATCCAGCTGTGTGCCGTCCTCAAAGAAGTAAGAAGAGACGCGCGAGTTATTCGCCTCCAGTTTTTCGGCCAGATAGTTCAGCCGGATGTCGAGTTTATAATCATCGGAGATCTTACGCGAATTATTACTGGAGAACATCGCCGAATGGTTGAACCGTGTACGTTTGTCCGCGAGCGGCGCCGAACCGGTTCCGATGCTTATGTAGTCGCTGAGGTTTCCGCTGCCCGCGCCGAAAGAGTCCATGAAAGAGAAATTGCTCATCTCCCTTCCCAGGTTCGTTCCGGTATTATTGGCTTTAATGTTCTGGAGGCCCTGCCATCCCTTCCCGATACGCATGCCGAACAGCGAGCCCTGCGCGAGCAGCGGCGTGACGCCCACCCCGATACCTGCGGTCCCCACCCAGCGTCCCTTGGCGTCATCCTGCAACTTGAGGTTTATCGCCGCGTTCTCTGAATAGTCGATATCCTTCAGGGATTTTATAGGCTGGTGGTTTTCCATTACTTCCACCGATTTCACGTCCTTCGGGGATATATTCTGCGTCGCCAGGCCATGCTTGCCCCCCACCAGGTCGTTACCTTCAATATAGAGTTTATTGATGGGTTTACCCTGGTATTCGATCTGTCCGTTGTCCTTCACATCCACCCCGGGGAGCCTCTTGAGCACGTCACCAATATTTTGATCCTGGGCGGCCGTGTATTTGCCGGCGTCATATATAAGCGTATCGTTACGGAGGCTAATGTCCGGTGCTTTTATCCTTATTTCCTTTATATTGGTTACGGCGGGATTCAGCTCCACTCTGATGGGGGCCGTTATACCGGAGACGGGAACCGTATGTTTTTCGTAGCCCATCATTGCGAAATTCAGGGTACATCCTTCGAGGTCTGCCGTTGTCGAGATTCGGAATTCTCCCTTGGAGTTGGTTGTTGCATGCCTGATTATTTTGTTCTCGGCATTGCTTAACGTGACTATAACTCCCGTTACGGACTCTTTATCGGTACCGTCGACCACAATACCCTCGAGTATTCTTTCCTGACCGTAGGCGTTTCCTGCGGCCAGGAAAGAAACCAATAATAGTAAGATGTATTTCATACTGCTCTTCATCTGCGGTTACTTTCCGCGGTTATTTATAATCCTTCTCCATGAAGTCGTATTTCATGAAATGGAGTTCGGATCCGGATATGGGCGTACCGTCGACGTTCGTGATTGTTATCTGGGCTCCCAAGTTGTTCTGCAGGTATTCGAGGGGGTTGGTAGCGTATTTGAGTTTTGTTTTCAGAAAATCTTTCCTTTTGGTCTTGTGGTATTTTGCATCTGCGTAGTTTATCGGGATATTTTCGACCCGGGTAATTCCTGCCATTTCGAAAGAATAGTGTCCCTGGTCGTCCGCGACGGCCAGTATGAGCCCAGGCAGGCCTTCGAATTTCCACGGGCCTTCACTGATTGGCAGTTCCCGGGTGAACCATGCCTCGTAGCGCCTGCCCCGGAAATCGCACTCTGCCTTCTGGCACTCGTATCCGAGTATCTCTTTCGTTTCATCGAGTATCTCCCACTTTTGCGGCTCCAGTTTTTCCTGGTATATGAAGTGGTCCATAGATATCTTGTCGGTATAAATTAGTTCCCCCTTTTCGCGGTCTTTATACAGTATATAGGTTTCCCCCTGTTCGTATTTACTGCCGTTAGTTAAATCAATCGGTCTTCCCGGGGCCATTTCAGCATTGATAGCGGAGTCTGCCAGGAATGTCTTCTGGCTGTAGAATTTCGAGGCTTTAGGGCCTACCATAAGCACCAGTATGTCCTCCCCCGTATTCTCTTGGGGATTTATCGTATCCCTTACGTATTTCGCGTTGTATATGCACTGGAGGTAGGCGTCGTCCATCTTCTTCATTTTGGTATTTCCGTCCAGCCCGAAAACATCGACCCTTCCGCCGCCGCTTCCGTCGACCTTTATCGTCATTATCTGCTGGGCTTTTGCCCCTGACGCAGCGAGTGCCAGGAAAGCCAGAATTAAAAATAGTTTTTTCATATTTCCTTTTATTAGGTTTGTTATTGCAAAGGAATGCCAAAGTTTGTTGAATATATGTTACGGTGTGCTAAAAAAGTGTTAATATTTATTAACGGGATGTTTTATAAACCGGAAATCCGTACCGTATCAGCGGTAATCCCTTTCCATAAAATCGTATTTCATGAAGTTAATGTCGGATAGCGATACCGGTGAACCGTCGGGTGTGCTTACGGTCACTTTCGCCCCGCTGTTGTTCTGCATATATTCTATGGGGTTGGCTTTGTATTTATGCATCGTCTTGAGAAAATCCTTGCGCCGCGTCTTATGATACTGAAGATCGGCGTAGTTTACAGGAAGGTCATCTACTTTTTCGATGCCGGCGATCTGGAAGGAATAATGGCCTTCCGTGTCGGCCACGTTCATTATAAGGCCGGGGAGACCCGTGAATTTCCAGGGACCTTCGCTGACGGGGATTTCCCAGGTGAACCATGCTTCGTACTGTCTCCCGCGAAAGTCGCATACCGCTTTCTGGCATTCATACCCGAGTATCTCTTTCGTTTCCTCCAGTATTTCCCAATTCTGTGGCCGGAGCTCCTCCTCATACCTGAAGCGTTCCATCATTATCTTGTCGGTATAAATCAGTTTTTCTTTCTCCCTGTCCTTGTAAACCACGTAGCATTCTCCCATCTGGTACTTGCTGCCGGCTCCCATCGTGATGGGCCTTCCTTCTACCATATCGGCCCTGAGCATGGAATCGCAGAGATAGGTCTTGTAGCTGTAAAACTTCGACGATTTCGGGCCGACCAACAGCTTCATGATATCTTCTTCTGTATTCCCTTCGCCACCGGTGTCGAGAGTATCATTCAAACTTTTAACATTATAGGTACATTCGAGGTAGGCATAGTCCAGCAGTTTGTTGTTTTCGCCGCCCCCCAGGCCGTAAATATCAGACATACCGGAGCCGGTACTTTCCATTTTGATGGTCGCCGTGACCTGCGCGCCGGCCCATGTGTTAATGGCTGCCCATAGTACGGCGATTAGAAGTAGTTTTTTCATACGTAAAAAGTTGTATTTGACTTATATGCAAAAATAGCTGTTAAAATAAGGATAATTGTTATCATCCGCTTAATAAGTGTTAAATAGTCTTAACGGATGTAAAACCGGCTTGTTATTTGTTTATTTTTGCATAAACGGGTTTTATGAGAAAGTCGCGTTTCAAGACGGTAACATGGGTCATAGTCGTAGCTTTGATAGCTGTGGCGGGGTTGCAGGTATTCTCGCTGTCGAGGATGTACTCCGACGTTAACCGGCGTTTCGCCCAGACCGTAAGTTCTGCGATGGAACGGTCGGCTTATGAGGAGCTGGTCACGCGGCCCAACCCTGCAGTATCCCGCCAGCCCTTTATCAGTCCTGATGATGTGGAATCCGTTACTGTTAAGGATGAAGGGGGTGTCAGTAAGATCGAAGTGAAAAAGAAACGGGAAAACGACAGACCGAAAGCGAAAACCACAAAGCTGGCGGCGGAGAAGGATAAAGAGGTCAGGGTAAGCCATTCCGAAACCAGGGTCGTCCGGCGCGATTCGATCCCTGACGCCGGCGATTCGAGAGTTCTTAGTTCATATTCCGATACCACGTTCTATTTTAACGACACGCTCGCTTTAAAGGGAAAGCCGCTAAATGACACCCTTGGAATGCCCATGGGGGGCCTGATAATAAACGCAAAGCTGGATATCGACTCCGTAATATACGACAGCCACGGTATCGTACCGCAGGTGGGCGTATCTTCGTCCGGCTCCAGTAATGTAACCATTTATGTTATAAGTGATTCCAAGGGGGGTGTGCAGACATACGGCTTTACGAGTTCGTTCTATGCGGGGGAGTCGCTTAACCCGGAGCAGTTCCACCGGTACGATTCCCTGCTGACCCAGAACCTCCTCAGGGCCGGTATATATACGCCTCACAAAGCCTCAGTGCTCGAAAAGGAATCCGGCGACATTCTTTATACGCAGGGGGAAGACGTGATAAACCCCATCCGTTTCGAAACGCCCCTCGGGGCGGACGGAGCTACGGTCTGCCGTGTGGAGCTTCCCAATCCGAACAGGGGTTTCCTTGGGGAGATGGGGTGGATAATAGCCTCTTCGGCAATAATACTTATACTGCTTTGTTTCGCCTTTGTGTACCTGCTCAGGACGATGTTCCGCCAGAAAAGCGTCGAGGAGATGAGGATCGATTTTACACATAATATTACTCATGAGCTGAAAACCCCGATAGCGGTGGCTTACGCAGCCAACGATGCCATGCTCAATTTCTCGGCCGACAGCGACCCCGCGCGGCGCGAGAAATACCTCAAGATAGTAGAGACTCAGTTGGACAACCTTTCGGAGATGGTCGAAAAGATACTTTCGATGTCCGTAGGTGAGGAATCCAACCTGAAACTCCGCTATTCGGAAGTGGCGTTGGGGCCCCTGATGGAGCGTATATTGGCGGATTACGAAATGAAAGGCGACAAGCCCATCACAGCCAAGCTGGATATAGAGCCCGCGGGACTTACGGTTAATGCGGATAAATTCCACTTGGCCAATATCTTGGGCAATCTGGTGGATAACGCCGTGAAATACTCTGGCGACAGGGTCGAAATTTCGGTCAGCGCCATGAAGAAAGACGGTTTTACGGAGATAACGGTTTCTGACGACGGGATGGGTATTCCGGCATCGGCGTTGGGGCGGATATTCGATAAGTTTTACAGGGTTCCCACAGGCAATATGCATAATGTAAAGGGTTTCGGTCTGGGACTCTATTATGCGAGAATGGTCGTCGAAGGACAAGGCGGCACCATATCCGTTAAGAGCCGCGAGGGCAGGGGGACCATATTCACAATTAAACTTCCCGACGATGGCAAATAAGATAAAACTACTGTTGGTCGAGGACGAGCGTACCCTGGCCGGCATAATAAGGGACACGCTGGGAGAGAAAGGGTTCGATGTATCCGTTGCCTACGACGGCCGGGAAGGACTCCGTAAATTCAATACGGAATGTCCGGATGTCGTCGTGACCGACATAATGATGCCTACCATGGACGGGTTCACTTTTGTCGACCACCTCCGGCGTGCGGGCTCCAAAACACCCGTGCTGTTTCTTTCGGCGCGTTCGTCGGCCGACGATGTCGTAGAAGGATTCGAACTGGGGGGGAACGATTACCTGCGTAAACCGTTCGCAATGAGCGAACTTATTGTCAGGATTCGAGCCATGCTTGGGAAAGGTTTTGAAAGTGAGACGACTGCAGCCGGGCCTATCGGTATAGGTTCATACATATTCGATGCCGGAAAGCAAACCCTGTCGCTCGGCGGCGAGGTGCAGCAGCTTTCCGGGCGCGAATCGGAGGTATTGCTTTTGCTCGCCGGCAATATGGGCAACGTGGTTCCCATGAAAACAATGCTCCTCAACCTGTGGGGCGACGACGGCTATTTCAACGCCCGCAGCCTCCACGTTTTTATCACCAAACTGCGCTCGCGACTGGCCGGAGACCCGTCGGTAGCGATAATCAATATCCGGGGGACAGGCTATAAACTCATAAAGGTGTAACATGCCTGAAGAATTTACACGTCCGGCCAGTAACAGGCATGTTACATTGGTTTCCGGGTTGACCGTAAAACAGGAGCGGCACCCCTTATGCCCGGAGGAAGTGCCGCTGCCGTTTGTCTTCATCCTATTCGTCAGTATGCCCGTCAGTCTGGCTGAATCCCCAGGCTATGGCATTGGCAAAAAATTGCGAATTATATACGCTGTATTTCGGCGTTCCCCTTCCGAATCCACTTCCGGTTCCTGTGTAGGGTATGGGCCTTTTTGTCTCGGCGTCTATTTTACAGGGATACGCAGTATTGCTTGTTAAATGATATGTCGATAGGAATCCGCCGTCGCCCGTCCATATCAGATTAAGCGTCTTATGCCTGAACGCCGTGACAAGTTGATCTGCCGTCTTTCCGGTCGGAATGTACAAGTTGCTGCCGGACATGTTGTTTGCTACGGAGTAGACTTCTATATCATCCAATGGCAGGTTGAAGAGTGAAGAGGTGCCGGAAGAGTCTTCGCCCCATTGGAATCCGCCCACTTTCCCGAACGGGCCGTTCATTACGGGATCTTCGATATCGGGCAAAGCATATACGGCGCCCGCCGCGTTTACGGAGTGCTCCGTTATGGCGTTGTCGCCGAATATAGTGCGCATCAGAATCTCATTGAAAGACACTTCGCTGAATATTATAAGGACTCCGCCCCTGTTCAGGTGCTCGAGGTACATCTGCGCCTGTGTTGCGGTAAAGTAGAGATTGTATCCTATTACGACAATGTCGGGATTATCCTTAGGGTCTGCACCTGCACCGAGGTTCAGGTAGCTCCTTATTGTGTCGTCGCTTTCTGAGCCGGTGAGGTTTTTCCCCGAGAATTCGAACCCTTCGGTTATGACTGTACTGCCGGCGGTTAGCCCGAAATTGACAGGGGTGGTCAGCATAGTATACGAGTCGATGCCGCGGTTGATAGTGCCGGGAAGTACCGGGTTGTATCCGTATGAGTTTACGTGCGCCATACCAAGCAGTTTCCTTTTTCCTGTTGCGAATATCAGCGTTATGCTCTTTTCTTCGAAATGCCTTTCGCTGTCGGTACATTCGAAAGTAACTTCTATCGTTCCCCAAATGCGGGGATTGTCCGCTACGGTGAAAGATATTTCATGGCCTTCAGAGGTATTATATCCTCCGGCGGTGCCGGCCTTCAGATTGTCTTCCGGCTGCAGGTTCAGCAAAGTACCCGTCGACGATTCTACCACCGATTTTATGCGCCAGGCCGAATTGCTTTTCACACTGAAGGAGTATGTGTTTCCGTCCAGCAAATAATAAGCTGCCGGTTCGGCGGTAAGGTCATAGTGTATCTGGCGCAGGAAAATACTTTCCGAGAGGTACGACATGCCGTTGGAGACCATAAAATCCACCCTCGAAACTTTCTCCAGGAACGGATCCCCGTCCGGGAGGGTGACCTCGGAGGCCGTAAATGGCGGAGGCTCTACGGTATAGCTGACGGCGCCGCTCCCGTTCGTTATATTTCCGGTCACGGGAGCGCCCGATCCGGAAGGGAACCCCGGGGTCGATATGTCGGTGTTGCCTACGACAAGTTCGCTGTCTTTAGGCACCCACTTAACGCCCAGTATACGCTGCCGCGGCGCTGTTCCTGCCGATGTCGGAAAAACCATCTCGGTTACGGGATCACCGGTCTCGGCATCGAAAACGACGAGCTTGACATCAGGTACAGTACTTTGGTCTACCCTGACGGGGTACCTCAGCCTTCCCGCCGCGAATATAATATTTGCGGAACGCGCTTGGCCGGTATTATTCAAATCCACCATTATGACTGTTTTTTGCTTGACGGAGGCATCAGCCCGCTCGGGACTGATAGCCAGCCAATCGACCTCGGTGATACCGTCGGATGCATCAACTATCTTCTCCACATACCAGCCTGACTTCGCCCCGGCGGCAGAGGTGGCATAATCGGTAAAGACGAATAGTACGTTATCGCCTGTGTCGGAGCGGCGCTCGTCTCGCGAAAAGCTGAACACATTACGGCTTACGCTCAATACATACTGTCCGTCGAAGGCTATGTTACCCATTCCGCCTTCGTCCCATTCCAGTATCTCCGCGGTTATATTTAGCGATTTGGAGGCGAACGCCTCTTCAGGGGTCGTATGCCCGGAGCTTTTAACATCGGTAATGTTGGCTATATACTGGTGGTTACGCAGAATGGACCTGAAGGTTACGCCGTCGTCTTCGACGAAGTCCACCCTGTAATAGGTAGGATCGTTGTCGTTTCCGTATACGCCGCCGATCACCAGACATGTGGCCTCAAGCATCTTTCCGCTTTCGGCCGCCCCGGTTTCGAAAGTGTATATCGCTCCCCGCAGTGCTACCCCTTCCTTGCCGGGCGCGGAAAAGTCATCGTATACCAGCGGCCCCTCGTATACCATGGAATTAGGTGCAAGTGTAGGGCTTACAGCCATGACATACCTTTCGTTGTTCCGAGATTCTTCCGATAATGCGGCGGCATCGGGGACGATACGCCCTTTGGTGTTGGTATTATAGAGCCGGACACTTTTAAGGATGAATTTATCCGTGAGTCCGCCGATGCTCTCGTCGAGCTGGATATTGATTTTGGCGACCATCCTGAGTAAAGGGATTGAACCGCTCAACGCCGTGGTGGCGGAAGTTATACTTTCCTGGGCACTTTCTCCCCACATCGGAAGCGCGGTGTAGTCGGAGGCGCCGGTCGTGTTCCATTTGTCCCCGGCCTGGCCGAGGGAGAATTCCAGTGCGGCCAGCATTACGGATTTGTTTGCTCCCTGCCGGTCGAAGCCCCCGACCAGCTGCTGAACTCTCTCCCGCGCATTTGTAATAATGACAAAACGCTGTTTGTAGTCTTTTACCCGCACGGAAACGGTGAAACTCTGGGTGCTTGCGCCTTCGGTATTCCCCGATGTTTTATATCCGGTTACCGAGTAGTCGTAATATTCGTCCTCGCCCTCTACGCGGAATGCCAGCACATCTACTGTGGAAATGGTATTCTCCTCCGCCGCACCGATAGCGCGCGTGTCGCCCGAAGGCTCTACATAAGGGACCGACAGTCTGAAAACCACTTCTTTTTCCACGTTTTCAATGGTGCCGGGATTGACTGTTTCGCGTTCATACAGGCATGATGGAAAAAGCATCATGAGAATTGCCAGTTGTATCAGCCTGGGGAAAATCCGGACCGGGCGTGGCCGGTGGCCGGCCACACAGGGGGGTTACGATCCGGTTATTATCTTTTTCATATTTTTCATATCGATATATGCAGCCAGAAATGCCGGTGTTTAAGGCCACGGCGTTAATCGGGATATATTTCATTTTCGGACTCTTTGACCCGCCAACCGTTCACATAGATAGTAGCGGTCATGTCTGTCGCGAAGTCGAATAAGATGTCGTATGTGTCGT
>CAKUKW010000045.1 GCA_934663885.1 uncultured Tidjanibacter sp. | reverse complement strand
CGCTCAATACGGTGGGATACAGGGAGTTGTTCGCCTATTTTGATGGTGAGTCGACATTAGAGGAGGCCGTTGAACTGATTAAAAGAAATTCGCGCCGGTATGCGAAGAGGCAGGTTACATGGTTCGGCCGCGACAACGAAATCACGTGGTTCGCATCGGATGATTTGGATAAAATCGAAAATTTAATAAAAAAATTTGCGGAGTAACGGAAAATCTCTATATTTGCATTCGCATTTGTGAAAAACTGGTGCGGAAAAGCGGGGATGTGGAGCCTCGCGGAAGAATTTAAAGTTCATCATATTACTGCGGAAATAGCTCAGTTGGTAGAGCACGACCTTGCCAAGGTCGGGGTCGCGAGTTCGAGTCTCGTTTTCCGCTCTGAGTCCAAAGACACAACAGGACAAAATCAAGACAAACCCTTTGAAACGATGTTTCAGAGGGTTTTTTCATGCCTTCCTCCAAGACATCACAGGACATCGAAAAGCCATTTCCGGACAACTTAACGTCCCGTAAGTGTCTCAGTTGTTAAAGGCAACCCCCAACTGAGACACTTTGAGAAAAAAAGTGAGACACTTCCAAGAAAAAGTGAGACACTTTTGCTTTTTTCAAAGTGTTTGTCAGCGGTTTACCTATTCTTAATTAGGATAAAAACAGTTATAAAGATAAACAATTCTTTTGAAAACCACCTTTAACCAAAATTTTATTAGTCCCCCTATCTGACGCATTCATTCATTATTTGGCTACGCTTGTCCACTTTGATAATAATGAAGCCAATATCAGTGAATACTTTTGTTGCATAAAAAACAACTTCACATTACTGGTTGAGACTAATAAAAAACAAAAGAGAAGGAACTTCCTTCTTTTCGACTTATAAGAATATCTTGATTATCTATTATCTAAAATAGATCTATATTCTTCTAATTCTCTATCGGAAATAGCATTAGGAGAGACTAGCTTATAATGCTTTTCTCCAACCTTTTTTATTTCATCATCTATCAAACTGAATTCAAAAATAGCTATCACATCCTTTTCCATAAATTGGGCAGCCATTGCCCGGCAAATCAAATTCGGATATTTATGCAAGCATAATTTTATATCCTGTTCAATTTGAACAACTCCTAGCTCATCTTTACCTCCCTTAGCCTGGACGGGGAAAATATACTGCTTCCCGTTTCTGTCAACTCCTACATACAATTCGTCGGTTTCAACTTGTCCGATGTCGGGAACAGTAGTACGTAAATGGTTTTGCAAAGAGTAGCAAGTAACCCCTGTGAATATATCCAGAATCCTGTTATATCTAAGTTTTGCAAGCAGCGCCTGTTCATCCGCAAGAGCATACTTAATTACTAAGCCCGGAGTTGAATCAGGGATTTTAATCTCAATCAGAAAATTATCTGGGATTATACGAGCTATTTTCATAGCAATAAACGCATATTTTGATCTTCCAATGTTTTTTATTACCCATTCTTTATCTTTAGGGGCGCGCTCGATTAAACTTTTGGGAAAGGAAGTCCTATATTTGAAAGAATAGATAATATCTCCAAGATTCTTGGGTAAATCGATGCTTAACTTTGCGGCAGTCGCTTCTAAGTCGCTTCGGAGAAACTCTATTCGTTCAACCCCCGGCTCATATTTAGAAAGGAATATATCCTCTACAAGAGTCGAATATCTATTCGGATTTTTTGCCATATTACTATATTATTTTTTCAAAGATAATAATAAAACTTCTTCTTTAATAAGCGTTTGTGTCGTCGTAGAGAGACGTTCCCTAAATAATTCGATCCCCTCAACTTTATAACCTACAGATTCTGCAACTTCTCCTAACAATTCTGCAGTATGAATAGGTATTCTAAAATATGATGCTTGTTCACCTACTACATATGCCAATTTTGCATTTGACTTTAGGAATGGTTTCAAATCATTTAGATGTTTAGCCATTCCACCAAAATACAACTTTACTACTTTATGGTAAAGTTTCTCAAAGCCTGACGTTTTCTTTAGTTCTATACGTCTTTCCTCAATATGTTTGGATAGCTGTTGAATTGATTCAATACCATTTACCCATTGATCGTCCCCATCCCCCTTATATACGTTCTTTGTATTAGATCTGAGAAGATATTGTTTTATGCTTTTCAAGTCTTTAGCGGTCTTGATATAGCCTAGTATAACATTTTCAAGTCGAGTTGTTCTTGTATAATCTTTCTCATTAGGATAAGGAGGCGAAGTAATAATATAATCAATACTATTAAGAGATAATGTTTGCGAAGTAACACTTCTAGCATCGCAATTTAATGAGATGGCTTTGGTATTTCTTAACTCATTGGAAACATTATCCAGATCATCAGCCATTTTTTTTATACCCTCAAGCCATAAATCGATAACTTCTATATCTGTTTTTTTTTTGCGCGACACACCGACTTCTGGACCGAACTTCAAATTACTATAGCTGAATACTAGCTGTTTAGCAAAAGCTAATCTTTCGAAATCACGGAATGTCGATTTTTCGGAATCAATAGTTTTTAACAAAATCAAAGCTTTTCTCAGTGGCTCATCGCTAATAGAATTAGCTATCAGCAATTTATATTGATCATCTGTTAATTGCTCGAATTGAAAGCTCTTATTTTTTATATTTTTGCTGGCTTGAACTGCAATATTCGTGGCATGAGATAAAAGGTCTTTACCGGATACATCCCAGCTTGTTTTAACTGTGGCTGCAAAATTAGCTATGGGATTAGTCTCAAATCCAATTGAACTTATCCCATATTTTTTGCATTCAACTAATGTTGTGCCAGTTCCCGCAAAAGGGTCTAATACAGTGCTTTGGGGGTCTGCATTAAACTTATGCAAATAATCACTTACAAGATGAGGTGGAAAAGACAGGACAAATCTATACCAATCATGGAATGGTAAATCTTCTTTAAATAATCTATTCAGTTCTTTGCCTGTTTTTTCCTGAGTTGAATATGACATATTCTAATTGTGCTGCGGTTGATCGAACAAAAGTACACATTAATTTAGAACTATTACTTCAAAATAGTAATGCTATAGTCTTAATTCATCCCACAATATTTCACCATATATCATCGAATTGAACTCCAGATTAAGCCAAATCTGATGATAGGCGAGGAGGGGTGGATTGTCTCAAAAAAAGATCAATCAATCTCACAACTAAAAATATTTAGCGACAGCTTCAGACTCAAGCTAAATTGATCATCTTCTTGTCATCGTCAAATATTTGATAATAATCACTATATTCTTCGGGATTGATCTTCATATCCTGTCCCGGGATAGCAGGAGTCAGTTCGTCAGACTCATTGATGCTGGTAAGTGAGGTGATTTTCCACTGACCGCTGCGTTTCTCCACACGATACAGCAGGCGCATATAGGAAGTAAGTACAGCTTCGACGTCGTTTACATACACGCCGCGAATGGTGGTCGTCGGATACTCGACAAAGGCCTTATCGCCATTCTGGTAGATGAGTGCGCCGCCGCACCGGTTCACCATGGTAAGTGCATCGACCACCTCCTGCGGGGATTGTCCCACAAAAGTGTTAACCCCCCCGCTCTGCCAACTGGTGTGGATCTGCGCATCTTCGGCATAGCATTTTGCCAACTCTTCGTTGCGGTGGCTTGAACGGAAAATCCTTTCTGCCACGATTATATTGTTTATCGCGTCATAATCTGTCATATCCTTATTATTAAAATTGATACGTTCGTTGTTTTTGTTGGATTGTGCCGACAGGCTGCCTGCAAACAATACCATGAACAGGCATGGGAATACTATTTTGAATGTTTTCATTGTTCCTTATTGTTTTTATTCACTGATCAACCATGCGTCCGTTTCGGCGTACAACTTTTCCACCAAATCGGGGCGGTCAATACCGGGAAGGTTTTCATCGATAGTGGTACCATTCCTTCTCATGATGTAGATCATGCAGGCGTAACTTTGCCTATAGTTTGCTATTTCTTCTGCCGGAATTGTCAGGTTGCTGTTCGGCAATACGGGAATAATCCTGTCCTGTTCGTAAATGGACTCAAAGCCGACGATGTACCATGTACCGTTGATTCTCTGCGTTCGGAAGATAAGTTTCACATCCGATGACAATTCGACAGGAACGTCGTCGATCTGCATACGCATGCTGATGGTTGTCATCATGATGGAAACCGCTTTATCCCCATTGAGCCGCGTTTCGGTATTGTAGATTTTGTGAGGCGCACGCATAGGATTGTTTCGTGAGCCTTCCACAAATCCATGTCCTGTTCCCTCGTACCATGAAATTTTCACATACGACTCGTCGGCAAAACATTTGTGCATTTCGTCCCAGAGAGCATTGTCGCGGCAGAAGCGCTCAAACTCCAATAATTCTTTGATGTTCGTTTTATCGATTACATCCTGCGGGCTGCCAGTAGCGGGTCTTTTCAGTATCATATTATATTGTTTTTCAGGTGATGGATCCGTCTGAGAGCCAACCTGCCCCTGCGCATAGGTAACCGCCAGGGCACACAGGCAAACGATTGCCAAGGAATACTTTAATGTCACATCTTATTCGGGTCTAAGCATTAATAATGCCGATGAGAGGCCTTGCTTACGATCTTCCACTCATTTCCGTCCTTTACGAGGGTGAACATGTCGGTATATTTATGATTGCCGAGTTCCAGCTCTATCCGTAGCATGGCAATATCCTGCTCCACACTACAGGCGACCAGCGTATAGCTTGCCGGACTGGGTTCAATACCATCGACTATAACATAGAATTCCTGAATAGGCATACAGCTGAATTTTCCGTTCATATCAGTGGATACGGTAGCGGTTTCTGCAAACGCTCTTGCCAGAATCTTGCTGTCGGCTTGCCGGTTCCCTTCCATATAAAACTCCAGACAGCGGGTAATCTCTTCTTTTTCGGTCGGTGTCCAGAATATAGCTCCTTTTTCTGCTTGTTGACCCATACAGGCGGTGCCGGATAGGGCCAATACTGCTGTTAGGATTAAAAGTATTCGTTTCATGACGGGTGATTTTAGCGGTTGTTACTTATTTTAAATAGCCTTTCGGCATTTCCATGAGCGATCTTCTCCTTGTCTTCTTGACTTATCGGTGCATTTTCCAGAAACTCCCGCGCGCCCTCATTGGGATAATAAGGGTAATCTGCAGAATAGATAATGCGGTCGACACCCATCGTTTCGATGGTGTATTGAAGTTGCGGCAAACTGAACATTCCGCTTGGAGTTACATAAATATTATTCAGCATGTAATACTTAAAATCGTGCTCCATGGGTGATGCGGTGGCTGGGAAAAATGCGTTGATCCGATCCATATAGAACGGCAGCAGCTCTCCCCAATGGCCTATAATAACCTGCAAATTAGGATAACGGTCGAAAACACCCGCGAATATCAGGCGCATCACGTGAATACCGACCTCATAGTGCCAGCCTATTCCGGCGGAGGCGAAGCGGGCGGCAAAGGCAGGGTCGGGGTTGTCGTAATATATGTTCCGTACTTCCGTGTTGACGATGGTGGGATGGATATATAGAGGCACGTCGAGTTCGGCCAGTTTCGCGAAAAAGGGTTCAAAATCCGGCTCGTCCATAAACCGTCCACGGGCGGTTCCGTAAACCATCGCGCCCACGAATCCCAACTCCTTCACACATCTTTCCAATTCTACTACAGCCGCCTGTGGGTCGGACATTGGGAGCAAGGCAAATCCCAGAAAGCGGCCGGGATATGCCGCTATTGCTGCAGCTACCTGGTCGTTCGTATGCCGGGACAGTTCGACGGCCAATGGTGACGAAAGCAACTCGGTGGCCGGGCCGCCATAGGAGAGTATCTGCATATCGATACCGTTTGCATCCATGTTCTCTATTCTTCCCTCGCCAATATCAGTCAGTTGCCCCGGTTTCATGGTTTGACGGGAGCTGAAATCGGCGTTAAAGGCTTGGGAGTGGCCGGGTGCTATTTTTTCGACTTCATCGCGTATAGCGGAGGCGATATCTGCATTTGTAAAATGTTCCTCAATCGTTACTATCTTCATCCTCCCCGTTTTTTCGGATACTGTATTTTGCGCATTTACGGCTACAGCGGGCATCATGGCAAGAAGTGCCAAAGCGATCTTTTTACGATATTTCATAGTCTTCTATTTTCTTATCCAAACATTCGTAACCGTGCCGAACACTAACTTATGGTAATCGCCGCCTTCTTTCTTTCCGTTCTCCACAAAGGTTTTAGCCTCCCCGTCATAGAAATCGTCCGGGTTTACGGTTGTTATTTCGAACAAGCGACATTCGACAACTACCTCCGCTTCTTTCCATGCGCTGTTGCCTGATGGGGTAAGCACATGGGTGAGTTTCGTCTCTTTCATTTTGTCGGAATTCCTGCCGCTTCCACGCCCAAAGGCGAAAACATCGCCGTTAAACTGTTCCGGGAAAAAGGACATGGTATACGTTCGGTGTTCTTTTATCAGCTCCAAAGTATACCTTTGTGCTCCCAGCAAACAGAACGTGGTCGGTTTCTCGAAATAATGGCCCAGAAACTCCCAGCTTGCTGCCATGGAGTTGTGTAGGGTATCGGTTCCGGCAGTGATCACGGCATGGTCTTTTTGCCCGACCAGCCCGGAAAGCGTGTTCCGGAACTCATCCGGCTCTATTGTCCTGAATAATTCCTCAAAGGATTTGTCCTGTACGTTCATATAATCAACCGGATTAGGGTTCGTGTCTTCGTTCACCGCTTGTTTACGCGTTGTCCCGTTGCAGGATGAAAGCATGAAGACGGCGCAAAGTGTTAATATTGAGTATTTCATAATCTATTCTTTTATTACACATTGTTTCATGAGCACCTGATCGCCTTTTTCGTAAAAGCCGCGTACCTCACCTGTGATAACGGGCTGGTCTCCTTTGGGTACCTTGCGCAGTTTGAGGTAATCTGAAAAAGGCAGTACGCAAAGGATCCGGCTTTTCCCGCCTTTCTTCTCAGACAACTCCACGGAAGGAAGTGCATATACATCAGGCCCGACGAAAACGGCATATCCCGTTATCGTTATCGTTTTACCGCCGTACTTTTGGGTGGCTGCGTCTTGATCTGTTTTGAAAGCGTCGTGAAGTTCTTTAGCGGTAATCGTGGAATCCTTTTGTGTCATTACCGTCCAGCGCCGCATGAATAGTATCGACACCGGCCTGCCGGTCGGCCGCCATCCTCATGGTTCCCGATCCAATAAGAGAGAGGTCGAAACCGTTTGTCTTTGCGCTTAAATCTTTCAGGTATTTCATAATTTTAATCTTTATAAGTGATCCTATTTTTGAACCATCCTGTTATTAATGCAAATTTCGACCAAAATAAAGGGCCAAAACAGGGTTATTTTCGTTATTGTGTGGTCAATATCCGGTTTTTGATTTAATTATTATTAATTTACGACCGAATTAATAGTCAATTACCGTAATGGATAAAGTACTTGAATTACATCTGGCGGAAATATTCAAAGAAAATACTCTTCTGGAATATTCCGAACCCCAACTGATCATCCGGGAATTCGATCTATCACACAGCCCGCAGGAAGTCGAGGACAGATACCCTCTCCGCTTAAAAGACTCATTGCTCATTGTGGTTCTATCGGGCGAAATATACATCGACATGAACTATCAAAGTCATACCCTTGAAAAGCAAATGGTTCTACAGCTCACCGAAGACGACATTATTTTAAATATCTCCCACTCACCTGATTTTGCCGGATTTCTAATATTGATTTCATCGGAACTGCGCTCGGAGATAAAGGGCAGGACAGCCGGCGTGGGGCTGCAAAAAGCCACACGGTTGAAACGGGCATACCCCATTCAGCAACTGGACGATAAAGAGTTTTCGCGAGTGGTCGGGCGCATCCGGAATATGCAGTCCTATTTGTGCGATGAAACGCACTTGTACCGTTCCCTCATCTTGCGGAATGAAGTGTCAAGCCTTTTTCTCGATTTGGACAACAGCCGGACCAAAAAACATGGTGATGGGGACATTGAGATTTCACACGCCGAACTTCTGCGTGAAAAATTCCGGGAGCTGCTTGTCCGGGAGTGCCGCCGACACAGGGATGTCGGTTATTATGCGCGAGAACTCTTTGTGACATCGGATTATCTATCCCGCGTAATCAGGGAATTTGACGGTGGCTCGGCTTTGAAGTGGATCACAATTGCCGTCGTGACGGAAGCGAAATACCTGATGCGCCAACCCGGAAAGACGATCAATGAAATCGCTCTGGAAATGAATTTCCCGGATCAGTCTACATTCGGAAAGTTCTTTAAAAAGCATACGGGGATGTCTCCAAAAGAATATAAAATGGGACAGGGCTGTTAGTTTCGAATGCAATGTAAACTTATGAATCGAAACCGGCTCAATTGGAGACCGTATTCTAATACTATCCAAATATCTGATCCAAGGTTCGATAATTTTTCATTCTTGTTAATTTCCGATGGACATATAAAGTAGAATTACTTTACCATAGGCACCATGGCCTTTTTGATCTTAGCGCGCAATGATTATCCGAATTAATCTGATTTCGGTTATGAAGGCACATACCACGAAACAATCAAAGATTCGTATAGAAGAAAGAATCCATGAAAATGTCTGGTAATACGAGAGAATAACGATCAGGTACCCAAATTACTTTAATCTTATAGGATTGCCGGTCGCGGTCATATTAAAATTTACTGTGAAAAAGTATTTAAGAAACAGACGGATAAAAAGAACGGAAAGATAGCCCACAAATTTAGAGGCAGATTTACTTAAAAAAAGAAGCACTACAGCCGTATTTTTATAGTAATGGGAGGGCAACGCTGGAGAGACACCGAAAAAGAGCTGCAAGAAGCCTACGCTACTCCATTGAAATAGGCTGATCTCTAACCGGAAAAACTTTTTAATGCTGTCGGCTATTTTTCCAAATTAATCAGACTTTCCTCACCTAAGCTATCTTAATACATTAATTGTCCTAAATAGCTTAGACATAGTAATCCGTAAACTATGTAAGAGCAATCTTCTGAGCTTTGACAGCATACTCCTGATCAATAAGGTGTTTTCGTGGTTCCTGTTACTATTCCCTCTACATTTACCATCAAGACCTTTTCCAATCTAATATGGACAAGTAACCGAACCATTTCATGAATCTGCTTTTTTCTACAATTCTGCTCTAAGTCGGTGAAAAAGATATCCAAAGACTCAAATATTTGTTTATGCGCGAATTACACTCGTTCCTATATAAAAGGAACGCTCACAGTGAATTCGGTGTCGCTTTGCGATATTTCTATTTCTTTGCCATGCAGCGCATACTGTTTGCGGAGGTTATCCAGGCCCATGCCGTTTTTGTCCACTGTATTTCGTAACTGGAGGCTGTTTGTTACCGTTATGCCGCAACTGTCTATTTCAAGCCGGACGGCAAGCGGATTCTGTGAGGTCGTTATGTTATGTTTCAGCGCATTTTCGACGAGCAGCTGAAGGCTCACCGGAATGACCATTTTATCGAGGAATTTCTCGGCATCACCGATCTCTATCGACAGTGCGTCCCCGAAACGTATATGTTCCAGGAATATATACGATTCAAGGAACGAGAGCTCTTCACGCAGGGTAACTGTCGGCCGTTCGTTGGTCAGCAGGAGGTAACGGTAAACACTCGACAGTTTTTTTACGAACAGGTTTGTCTTTTCGGCATCCTGGTATGCGAGGGAAGATAGTACGTTGAGGCTGTTGAAAAGGAAATGGGGGTTTATCTGGGCCTTTAGCATTTCGTATTGGTAGCGTATCTTTTCCTTTTCGGCATCTGCCAGTTTCCTTTCGGCCTCTGCCTGGCGTTGGGTAGAGAGAAAGATCTCTATGAAAAGGACTATAGTGCTATTCCACAGGATCATGGGCAAATAAGTCCTGAGGGCATTATATTCTGAAAGCGAGCTCCCTATTATTATATAGTTGGCAACGACTGTCATTAAAACGGCTGCCAGGGCGGTAATCGCCAGATCCACGGCTATCCGTGCGGAAATATGCCTGATGCCCAGTTTTTTGTATGATATGTTGACAATGAGCAGGTCGGTGGCTCCCAGGAGTACGCACCACGGAAGATTCATAAGGAACATTGTGGTAAAACCGACCTGGTTCCCTGCGACTCCGAAACTCGATATCATCCATCCGAAAGCGGAGAGGAAAACAGCGATCACAAGTATGAAGAGTAGGACGTATTTTTTCTTCATGGCGCTCCGGGTTATTTGGTGCCGTCCACCCATTTCAGGAAATCGGAAACCCTTATGCGGCTCACGAGCACTTCGTGCGGGCATTCGGGCTCAAAAGTTAATTTGAGACGGCTGTTGAAATATTTGGATATCTTTTTAATAGCTCCTATATTCGTTATGCAGTTGCGCGAAACCCTGAAGAACAGCTTTTCGTCCACCATCTGCTCTATCTGGTCGAGCGTATAGTTTACGATATGGCGTTTACCGGAAAAGGTGTGCAGGAACACCACTTTGTCCTCGCTGTAGAAGAACGCGGTTTCGGGTGTGTCGACATAATGGTAAACATCCCGGCTTTGGATCAGAAATCTGTTCTTGCGCGAATTGCCGGTCAGGGTTTCTTCCAACTTTTTATATTCCGAAGGGGGGAGGGTGGTGCGGTACCGCTCGAATTTATTGAGGGCCGCCTGCAACGCCGCCTCCTCGACCGGTTTCAGAAGATAATCTATGCTGTTGACCTTAAATGCCCTTATGGCGTGTTCGTCGTATGCGGTCGTGAAAATAACGGGGGCTGAAACCTCTGCCTGGCTGAATATTTCGAAACAGTTCCCGTCGGCCAGCCGGATATCCATCAATATGAGGTCGGCCGTATTGTTTTTGAGATACATGACCGTCTGCTCGACGGTTTCCGTCCACATAGCCAGCGTATAGCCGGGCCGCAGTTTGGACATCATGCGTTTCATTTCCTCGCAGGCGAAACGCTCATCCTCTACAATTAAATACTTTGCCATCTGAGAGTGCTGTGTTTAGGTTTGTAAAATTAACGTAATCCGGGTGATAAACAAAAAAGGGGGAACCGGCCGGCTCCCCCCCTCTTCCGGCATTTTATCAGAAACGGTAGCCGATACCCAGTGACATTACCTGCGGGAGCATTTTGCCCGCGCCCTGTTTCGAAGAATTGTAAAGGCCTACCCTGTAACCGGCATTGATCTGGATACCGTTGGCGAACTCGAACCCTGCGATGGCCTTGCCGCCGAAATCCCAAGGTTGAAGTGTGTCGTTGCCATAGAGGTCCGTCCCGGCGTCGGTGAACTTCGCCTGGAGGCCATACCCTGCATACGGGCCTATTCCCACATAGAACCTGTTTCCCGAGGCGGTATACCACTGTCCCATAGCGTAGACCGGTATTTCAAGACCGAGGTACCTGAAGTCGTTTTTGGAGCCTGCTATAGTGAGTTTGGACTCCTGGTAGTTGAAGAGCAGTTCGGCCTGAAGGGCGAAATGTTTCGCGAGGTCGAGTTTGGCGAAAGCGCCGAAAGTCCCGCCTGTACCCAGATTGCTTTTAGTGCCTGGTATGTCGGAGATGAAGAAACCGGAGCCGTTCGCTTCGGCCTTGATACCGCCGCTGATAATTTGAGCATTTGCCTGGAACACCGATACGCTTGAGAATAAGATAATTCCGAAAAGTAATTTTTTCATTGTTTTAATTTTTAAGGGTTTGGAATAAGTTTGTTTCTATGGCGCAAATGTATTCAGGCTTTCAACGCCGCGGAAGTCCAATGCGACGGGCTTTCGCCTGCCGCCGACGAACTTCATTATCGGAGGGATGAAATTTAATTGGAGGTATCGCGGCTTCAGGGAAGTGTCGATTTTTTTATTGGAAATCTA
>CAKUKW010000044.1 GCA_934663885.1 uncultured Tidjanibacter sp. | reverse complement strand
GTAGTCGTCCGACTTGGTCTCTTCAGGGAAAGCTTTTTCCTCAAACTCTATAAGCTGCTTTGCATCCATCATGTCGAGCCTGGAGTTGGTATTGAAAGCAATACCGTAGAATGCGTTGAGCGTGAGCTTGGGAGGGACTCCCTTACGGCCTTTCTTGGATGTGATATAAATAACACCGTTGGCGGCACGCGAACCGTAGATAGCTGTCGAAGCTGCGTCTTTAAGAACGGTTACGTTCTCAATGTCATAAGCGTTCAACTGGTTAAACACATCCGCACTTACCGGCACGCCGTCAAGGATATAAAGGGGAGCCGACGACATAGTTGCCGAACTGATACCACGAATCCTTATAGATGCGGTAGCCGTAGGTTCACCGGATGACGTCCATGACTGCATACCTGCGACTTTACCCTGCAATGCGTCCGCCACGTTGGGCGTAGGCCTGCTGGTAAGTTGCTGACCTCCTACTGAAGTATGCGAACCTACGGTATTACCCAGAGCTGTACCTGAACCGTAACCGATGATTGTAACGGTACCTGCATCCTGGGCTTCCGCTTCCAGAGTAATGTTGATGACCGTCCTGCCACCCACACTAAGCTCCTGAGGTTTCATACCAAGGTACGAAAATACCAAAACACCGTTAGCCGGCGCATTGATAGAATATTGCCCGTCGATATTTGTAGCAACGGCAACATTTGTACCTTTCAACTGAACGGTAACGCCGATCAAAGTCTCGCCAGACACATCGGTAACCGTACCAGATACTCGCTGATTTTGTGCGGACACCTGAAAGGCGAGCAACAAAATCGTGAAAACTGATAGTACAATTTTTCTCATACGAAATTTAATTTTAGTTTGTGTAGTTAATAAAAGTGTTGCTTATTGAAATGTTTGTATTTTCTCCTAAAACTTTATGCCCGTGATCATAGGTATATTACCCCCTCACGGATATCAGTCATTCTCAGCCGGGCTATTCATATCTCATCTGCATTTATCTGCAGGGTCAGTAATGTTAGTAATTGTTTTACAACGGCTTATAGACAGAAAACCCCCTACAGAACCGAACGCACACTCCGTCCTGTAGGTTTACTCCTAAATACAATAAGCCGTTTCAGATACCATAATTTCAGATGGTTATCGGAACGAAGATACTATTTTTTTTAATAAACAACAAATATCATTTAAAAAATACTCGGCCGTAAGTGCGGTAAAGAGCGACTTCAGGCACGCGCGCGACCTCGAAACTGTCATGCGGCAATTTGATTTTCGGAGGGAGGCGCAGAGGGCCGGGAAACATTATATATCCCTGCCGGAGTAGAAATTATTTAGTGCCGCAAAACAATTCTTCCATTCATCAGGAGCGCGGTTACTAAAGAGAAGGAATGATTTTTTCGAGCGCGGCGCCCCTGGAGCCCTTTATAAGCATGAAGAATCCTTCGGGAATGGTACTTTCAAAGTACAGGGCGAGTTTTTCGGCGTCGGGAAAAACCCTGACTACAGTATTTCCCGGTAAAGAGCCTCCCATCCGCGAATACGCTTCGGTAAAATGGCGGCCGACCAGGTATAAGGCCGAAATCCCGCTCGAGAGCGCCTCTTTCAATATACGGTCGTGCTCCGTATCCGTCCACGGCCCAAGCTCCAGCATATCTCCCAGTATCACCGCCCTGCGCATCGGCTTCCCGTTTTCCGTAAAACCCGGCTCTTCGTGCGCAAAGTTGCCGAGCGCCGACATCATGCTCGAAGGATTGGCGTTGTAACAATCTACGATCACCACGTTGCGGCCGGTCGCCATCTTCCTTGAACGGTCTGTGAGAGGAACGTACTGCCTGACAGCAGCCGAAATATCTGCGGCCGGCACACCGAAATAACGCCCTATTGCCGCGGCAGCCGCTATATTGTATACATTATAATCTCCTGTAAGGTTGCTTCCGAGGTCGCGCGCAGCGGAATTATCGTATTCTATCACTGTGATACCTTCATTTTCGGACACCATATCGGAAAGTACGCTGTCGCCGCGGTTCAGGAAAACCGTACCCCGGTGGGCGGCTATGTAATCATAGAGCTCGCCTTTGGCTTTCCGAACCCCTTCGGGGCCTCCGAACCCTTCAAGGTGGGCCATCCCAATATTGGTTATGATCCCGTAACCGGGATTGGATATACGGCACAGCGCAGCTATTTCCCCCGGCCCGCTGGCACCCATCTCCACCACGGCTATTTCGGCGTCTGGCGGAATGGAGAGCAGTGTAAGCGGAACGCCGATATGATTGTTCAGGTTCCCCGAAGTGGAGTGTACCTTATATCTACGTGAGAGAACTGCGGCGGTAAGCTCTTTGGTGGTCGTTTTGCCGTTAGTGCCGGTTATGGCTATCAGGGGAATGCCGAGTTTTTTCCTGTGGAAAGCCGCCAGCTCCCCGAGGGCTTCCAGCGTATCTTCGACAAGGATATAACGCTCCGCGTCCGCCGTAACGGGAATAACCCGCTCGTCATCGACGACCGCGAAGGAAGCCCCTTTCGACAGCGCATCCGCGGCAAAGAGGTTGCCGTCGAACGAGCCCCCTTTGAGGGCGAAGAACATGGAATCCTCCGGAATATTACGGCTGTCCGTAGCGACAGCGGTATTATCCGTATAAATATCGTAAAGCTCCCCTATGCCGGTGCGGCGGAACATATATCCAATGCTAATTTACATTATTACGGTCGAAAGAGGCTGCTGCGGCTATTTCGAATTCGCGCTGCATCTTTACCATTTTTATGGCGGTAATCGCGGCTTCGGTTCCCTTGTTGCCGTACTTTCCCCCGGCCCTGTCCAATGCCTGCTGCTCATCGTTGGTCGTAAGCACCCCGAACGCCACAGGCATACCCCACTCCAGCGTTACCTGCGTGATACCTTGCGTAGCTCCGGCACAAACATAATCGAAATGAGGCGTCTCGCCCCTGATGACACACCCCAGTGTGATCACCCCGTCGACATCGGTGTGCTCAGCAAAAAGCCTGGCTCCCATAGCCAGTTCGAAAGTCCCCGGCACATACCTTACTATGACATTGTCCTCTGAACATCCTGCATCCAGCAACGCTTTTACAGCCCCGTCCAGCAGTGCTCCCGTTATCATGTGGTTCCATTCCGAAACTACGATACCGAATTTCATGTCGGCCGCCGAAGGCACGGGTGAAGAGCTTACAGATAAATTTTTATTCTTTGTCGCCATATATGGTGTCGGTTAAATTACATTAGAAAACGATGACTGATACACAAGAGCGGATAGGATAAATCAAACTTGCCAAGACTCTTCAAAGCCGCCTCCCAATCTTACGCAAAGATACAAAAGAAAAGCCGTCCTGAAAAAGGACGGCCTTATATTTCAACGGTAAATGGATTATTTCTGCTCCAGCCTGCCGATCATCTTTTCGATATCGCGCGCCTCGAGGCTACCGGGATAATCTATTTTGATGCGCTTACAAGCTTCCAGGGCTGCCGGGATGTTGCCGAGTTTCTCGTTGGCCATCGCGTATTTTTTAAGGTAATAAGCTGTCGTAAGTACGTTATCGCCCTCCTTTACTGCAAGGTCGTAAAGCTCCGAAGCTTTCTTGTAATTACCCTGCTGTACGTAAACATCCCCCTGCAATCCGAAATTCTGGGCATTGATTATAGCTGCGGGCGCGCCTTTACGTGTATTGTATTTCTGGAGGTAAATAAGCGCATCGTCGTATTGCTCCAGGTGCATATAGCAGACTCCTGCATAATGTGCGGCCAGACGACCCTGAGGAGTAGAGCCGTAAGAGTCGACTATATCAAGGAAACCTTCGTTCACACCGTCGCCGTTAAGCGCCGCGGAATAATCGGCCTGCATGAAAAGCATTTCGGCCGTATACATGGCATCGGCGGCTTTCTGCATTTTAGGCTCCTGAACCAGGTAACGGTATCCGAAATATCCCCCTACGAGCAATACCGCGACGATCAGCACGATCAGGAGCGGTTTCATGTTGTTCTGGAGGAATTCTTCGGTCTTACCGATAGCGCCCTCTATTTTTTCTTCGGGTGCGGGAGCGTGTTTTCCGCCTTTATGGGCCGGTTTCTTGCTTTTAGTAGCCATATATTAATTAGGTCTTTGATTTTTCAGACGACAAAAATACATCTTTTTACCAAAATACCATCCTGCGGACGTAATTATTTTATAATTATAGTCAAAAATCGTAACTTTGAGCTAAATATTGAAGGGATGTATATCAGGAAACTGTCGTTGATTAACTTTAAGAACGTTGCCCAGGCCGAGCTCGAATTCACGCCGGGCATCAACTGCCTGACGGGCGAGAACGGGGCCGGAAAAACCAACGCCATAGACGCCGTATATTACCTTTCCATGTGTAAGAGCGCCCTGACTATGACCGATGGCCAGAGTGTGCGCCACGGCGAGGAATTTTTCATGCTCGACGGCGATTACTTCAGCGACTCCGAAGTGCATGAAACGGTTACCTGCTCGTTCAAGCGCAATTCGGGCAAATGCCTGAAACGCAATTCCAAGGAATACGAGCGCCTGTCCGATCATATTGGGGTTATTCCCACTGTCATAGTCGCCCCCGGCGACGTTTTCCTGGTGAACGATGCCGCCGACGAGAGACGCAAGTGGCTCAACTCTTTCATATCCCAGACCGACCGCGATTACCTCAACGCCCTGATCCGGTACAACCACATACTGTCGGAACGCAACAGACTGCTCAAGCAAATGGGCAGCGCCTCGAACAGGGAGCTCCTCGAAGTGCTTGATGAGCAGCTTGTGCAGCACGGCGAAAAAATCCATGCCAGGCGCGGGGAAATGATTGATAAACTCCAGCCTGTAGTGGCGGAATATTACAGAGCCATTTCCGGCGACCGTGAGCGGGTGGAGCTTGCTTACAGATCCGAATTAAGCGGGAAAACTTTTGCGGGGCTGCTGGCGGACGCGCGTCAGAAAGATATTATCAACCAATTCACCACTACCGGGATACACCGCGACGATATGGTAATGAAAATCGGCGGTTATCCCCTGAGGAAGTACGGCTCGCAGGGACAGCAGAAATCTTTCCTGATAGCCCTGAAACTGGCCCAGCATACCCTGCTTGCTGAGCAGACGGGCGAACGTCCCATACTTCTGCTGGACGACCTTTTCGACAAACTGGATAACTCGAGGCTCGAGGCGCTTATAAACCTTGTGAACGACGGGGGGTTCGGGCAGATAATAATATCGGACTGTAACCGCGGCCGACTGTTATCCATACTTGACGGATGCAGTGTGGATTATACTCTTTTCGATGTACGGGGGGGAGAAATAATTAAAGAGAAATAAGCGTGAGGAGGAGCAAACCGGTAAGAATAGGAGACCTTTGGTCGGGGTTCGTAGGCGACAGCCCGGGGCTTACGCGCGGCCTTTGCGAAGCGCGCATACCCGAAGTGTGGCCCGAAGTGGCAGGGCGTGCGGCGGCATCATTGACAAGCTCACTGGAAATGAGAAACGGCATCCTTACCGCGCGGATTACTTCTTCGGCCGCCCGTCACGAACTTTTCATGCGACGCGAGGAGCTCAGGGTGAAGTTGAACAAAGAGTTGGGGATGAACGTCGTGCGTACGGTGATAGTTAAATAACAATTCCTCATTTCATTCTCCGATATTCTTCTTCAGCCGTGCCAGTCCCGTGCGGTACATAGCGGTATTCCCGAACTTCTCCCGAAATCCCTCTTCGGAAAGCGACATCCAGAATTCCCTGCCGAGCTCCCTCGGATCGAAAAGCGGCTTGAATGCGGGATTCCGGTAACCGGGCGCCGACATGTTGTAAGGGCACACGCTCTGGCACTCGTCGCATCCGAATATCCAACCGTTCAGCGGAGTTGCACATCCGCCATGTATGCCTGTATTGTTTACTTGCTCCGCTGCATTGCCTGCAGCATTTTCCCCGGCGGTGACGTTTTCCCCGCCGTATAATTTCTCTATCGTCGCCCGGGCGATACATTTGCGGGCGTCTATGCATTTGCCCGGCATTATGGCGCGGTTTGGGCACCTCTCCACACAACGGCTGCATCCGGCGCACCCCGGCCCGCTGTAAGGTTTATCATAAACATCCGTCCCGGCATCGATAAGGAGTTCGCCTATAAGGAAAAAAGATCCGAGTTTCGGGTTAATTATCAGTGAATTGCGGCCCTGCCATCCTATTCCGGCCTGTACCGCCCACCTTTTCTCGAGCACGGGGGCGGAATCGCAGAACGCCCGCCATCCGATGCGGCCGTATTCGGATTCCAAAGCAGCGGCAAGCCGCCGGAGCATACCTTTAATAATTTCGTGGTAATCAGCCGCGCGGGCATAACAGGCTATTTTCGGGCCGGCGTATCCTTCGGGATATCCGGGGCCCGTGTCGTTTTTATAGCTTACCGCGCAGACGACAATACTCCTTGTTCCTGCGGCCAGAAGTCGTGGTGAGAACCTTTTGTCGAGATTCCGGTGCATATAATCCAGTCCTCCGTCGAAACCTTTTTCAAGCCACCGCCGGGTAAACGCCAGTTCGGCATCGAGATTGCATATTCCAGCGATACCGCAGGCGTCGAATCCCGCGTCGGCGGCAGCTTTTTTGACATAACTGGCTTTTATTGTCATCGTGTTCCTGATATATCTTTGATATATTTACTCCAAAAATAAAGATTAAAAAATAATTATGATTTACTTTGCGTTCTAATTTGACGGGAACATGCCCGGACGCATTTTTCACACCCCTGTTACAGGGCGAACATATTCCAGTTAAAAACCTGCAAGAGATTACAAAATGGAATTTAACACACTGAAAGAAATATACTCAAACAGTATAAAGACATACGGCAGCCGTCCTGCCTTTTCGATGCTCGACCGCGAATCTATGACCTACAACGACTTCGACGACAGGGTCGATTATGTCCGGGGGATACTTCTCGGCGCGGGCCTGGGCAGCGGTGACAAAGTGGCCCTGCTGAGCGGCAATATGCCCAACTGGAACGTATGCTATTTCGCAGTGGTTACGGCGGGAATGATTATCGTCCCCATACTTCCCGACTTTTCGAGCGACGAGTTGGAGATGATACTTACCCATTCCGAGTCGAAAGCCCTGTTGGTGACGGACAAACTTTACGCGCGGGTACCAAAAACTATACTCGACAAAATGAATATCGTCATCAGGACTAAAAACCTCGGGGTAATTTCGCGCACCCATTCGGAGCTTGGGGTAATGAAGGAACCGCAGCCCGACGATTTGGCCGTGATAATATATACCTCCGGCACGACTTCAAAACCGAAAGGTGTGATGCTTACACACAAGGCTCTGGCGAAGCAGATAGAAATGGACGCGGAGCTGTTTCCCATCTACCCCGATGACGTTTTCCTTTCGATACTTCCGCTTTCGCACACCTACGAATGCTCCCTTGGCATGATATTCCCGTTCGCCAGCGGCTCTTCGGTGGTATACGTGGACAGGCCCCCTACGGCCTCCAACCTGCTGCCCGCGCTGAAGGCCGTGCGGCCGACCATAATGCTAAGTGTGCCACTGGTAATAGAAAAACTTTTTAAAAGCCAGATAGTTACTCCTTTTACAAAGACAAAGTTTAAGAGTTGGCTTTACGGGAAGAACTTTTTCCGTAAGACCATCCACCGTATAGCGGGCAAAAGACTCTTCAAGACCTTCGGTGCACGCCTGCGTTTCTTCGGTATAGGCGGGGCTAAACTCGATTACGAGGCCGAGAGGTTCCTTTACGAAGGAAAATTCCCCTACGCCATAGGTTACGGGCTGACCGAAACTGCACCCCTGTTGGCGGGAGCCATACCTGGCAAAACGCGCCTGGGCTCTACCGGACCTGTCCTACGCGGAATAGAATACCGGCTGGAGGATATCAACGAAAACGGCGAAGGCGAACTGGTGGTAAAAACCCCCTGCGTCATGACAGGTTATTTTAAAAATGAGGAACTTACCCGCGAAGTGCTCACCGAAGACGGCTGGTTCCGGACGAAAGACCTTTGCACACTCGACGCCGATGGATACCTTCACGTTAAAGGACGCCTGAACAGTATGATAGTCGGTCCCAGTGGTGAGAATATTTATCCAGAGGATATCGAAAGCGTACTGAACAGCCACTTCCTTGTTACAGATTCCATTGTTACGCAGGATGAAGGCAAGCTGGTCGCTCTCGTTCATTTCAACAATGACGAACTCGAGCAGCGTTACCAGGAGTGGAAGGACAACCTTTCGGCCAAGATGGAGGAGATAAAGAACGACATCAAGAACTATGTTAACTCCAAGGTGAGCAAAGGATCGAAAATAGCTGCGGTCGAGGAACAGAAGGATGAATTTGAAAAGACCCCTTCGCACAAGATCAAGCGTTACCTCTATTCGCGCAATAAGGGTAAAACACCGAAGTAGTTTAAAAGCCTGTTTCTACAAAGGCTTCGAGAGCCGCATCTATCTCGCCATAAAAGCTTTTATGGCACCTGAACCCGCAATGGAAGCGGTTTCTTCTTCTGTCTTGTCTGCAAACTCCAGCTCTCCCCTGTAATATAATGATTTTTCCGTACCGTCGTCCAGCACCAGGGAGAAGCTAATGTTATAAACCCCGTCGAATCCCATATCGAAACTTCCCGAAACGACAGAATTTATCGATACGATCCTGCCATTCTCAAATTTCTGGAGCCTGGCGCTTACATACTGTTTCCTCTCATCATCAAAATAACCTGGCAGGGTAGTATATTTTTCCTCCGTATCGACTATCCGGTACTTCTCCGGGGTCATACGCAGATCCCCTTCCTCTACCAGATCCGAGAAGTTCTCACAGAATAAATAATATCCGTTAGTCCCTTTCGCCAATCCATTGTCGGTTATAACCAAATCTCCGGAAACCAGCTTAATATCGAAGTTACCGCAGCCGTTCCCATAATAATCGCCATAATATTCGCCGGCTCCCGACGTTAAGACCGCATCGTACTGCCCGTCAATTGAGCTCTGGGTTACAATAACCTCTTTGTGTGCCATTCCCTGCCTGTCGGGAGTGATAATAACCTTGCCCAAGCGCGGCACATCGTCATGATTGGGCTCTGCCGAGACGTTTATAATATTGCCTGATGAGGATATTTTGAGCCATTGGCTCGCGCTTTCTTCCAACTCCGAAATCCAGCCGACATTTTCAGCCGTTTCCATTATCATTTTCGAGTCTGTATCCTCAGCACCGAAATTAAGTTCTGTGGGCGATACGCTGAAGGTCACGTTTATACCGGTCTGGGTAACAGTAACCGACTGCGCCGGCAGACTCTCCCTTTCAGGCCGGACAACGATCCTTCCCGTACGGGAGCCTACGTCCGTTTTCTCCCGGACTTTAACGGTTATTTCATCCTGCCCCGCGGTGATCAGCAGCCATTCGCGCGCAGGTTCATCCACCTCCGCCGACCATGCGGTATTCTTCGCCGTAACGAATACTTTCTTGCTCCCTTCTGTTTCATCGGCTGCAAAAAGCAGGCTCCGGGGAGCTATACTGAGGCTGTATACTAGGCCCGTCGCCCCTTTCTGCGTGACTATTATTTCCTTGGCGGGAGTGACATCTCCGACAGCCCTTACCACAATCCTGCCTACACGGGGGGATTCCATCGTCCTGTCATCAGCCGTGATGAATATTTTATCGCCTGTAGTGCCGGTATGGAGCCACTCGGCGGACGCTGCATCTACGTTTACCGTCCAATCCACATTCCGGGCGGTCACGAGCACCTCTTCGGGGCCGTTGCCGCTGGCCTCCAGGTTAATGACCGACGTGTCCAGGTCAAGTACGTATTCCTTTTTCTGGCACGACACCGACAGCATGGCGACAGCCGCACAGCATATTAATATAATACTTTTTGTTCTCATAATTTCAGTTTTTACTCAGCACAGTTTCCCGGAATGGAAGAGAGTCACAAATATAGTAAAAGCCGGGCGCAGGGCGAAGGCAAGTTTTCTTGACGGGGCTATGCCGAGGCGCCTCCTATATTCTGCAATATAGTGAAAGGTGAAAGGCAGATGAATGCTTTCAGTTTGCCCAACCTATATTATACAAATATATATTTTATTTCTTTAATTAAAGAGTGCTTACCGAAACATAACCCTTCCCTAAAGCAGACATTAAACTCTGAAAATATTTATCTTTGCATGGAAATGGAGGAAAAAGCTCTCAGCCTTAAAGAGCAGGTGGCGCTGCTGCCGTCCACCCCCGGGGTCTATCAGTTCATGAACCGCGCGGGGGAAGTCATTTATGTGGGCAAGGCAAAGAACCTCAAAAAGCGCGTATCCTCCTATTTCATGGAATCGCGCAACCACCCTGGTAAAATAAAGTTGCTGGTACGCCAGATCGCATCCCTGAAGCATATCGACGTGGACTCGGAGACGGACGCGTTCCTGCTGGAAAATTCACTTATCAAGACCATCCAGCCGCGTTACAATACCATGCTGAAGGACGACAAGACCTATCCCTGGATAGTCATCCGCAACGAGCCGTTCCCTCGCGTAATGTCGACCCGCCGCATGGTGCGCGACGGCTCCCAGTATTTCGGGCCCTACGCCTCCATATCCGTCCAGAAAAACATGCTCGACCTTATCCACGGCATCTACCTGTTACGGACATGCTCGCTGAACCTCGCACCCGACACCATAGCCCGCGGCAAATACGGCGTATGCCTGCAATATCATATTGGCAACTGCAAGGGGCCCTGTGTGGGTAAGCAGTCGGAAGAAGACTATATGGCCGGGGTCGAGATGATAAAAAAGACCCTCCGCGGCGACCTGCGCTTTACGAGGCAATATATTACGGAAAGGATGAACGAAGCCGCTGCCGAGATGAAATTCGAGGTGGCGGGTCATTTCAAGAATCGCCTGGCACTGCTCGACGCTTACGAAAGCAAGTCGGTAATAGTCAGCTCTTCGATCCGCGAGGCCGACGTTTTTTCGCTCCTGGCAGATGACGACGACTATACTGCCTATTGTAATTTCGTACGTGTTATTTCCGGCTCTATCGTGAACAGCTTTACGGTACAGCTAACCGTAGGTGCCGATAACGAACCCCGTGAAATACTCTCTCGCGCCATCCAGGAGATCAGCGAAAAACTGTCGGGCAAACTGGCAAGGGAGGTCATAGTCCCTTTCCTGCCTGAAAAAGGCCTTTATGAAGATATTAAATTTACGGTTCCTTCGCGGGGCGACAAGCTGAAACTGTTGGAATTCTCGGAGCGCAACGCCCGCCTTTACAGGCTCGAAAAACTGAAAAACCTCGAAATAAAAAATCCTGAAAAACACACCGACCGCCTGATGGAATCCATGCGGAAGGCGCTCCGGATGGATGTCCAACCACGGCATATCGAGTGTTTCGACAACTCCAACCTACATGGCACCCACCCCGTGGCTTCATGCGTGGTCTTCCGTGACGGGAAACCCTCCCGTAAAGAGTACCGCCATTTCAACATTAAAACGGTTGTCGGTCCCGATGATTTCGCATCCATGCGCGAAATCGTGGGCCGGCGGTACAGCCGTATGATCGTCGAGGGCACCCCGCTGCCCGATCTGATCGTGGTCGACGGGGGCAAGGGCCAATTGAGCGCAGCCTACGGCATTCTATGTGAACTCGGTATAGAGAGCAAAGTCACAATCGTAGGCCTGGCCAAGCGCATTGAGGAGATATTTTTCCCGAACGACCCGATGCCTTATTACCTCGACAAAACGGGCGAGCCGCTCAAGGTGATCATGTACCTGAGGGACGAGGCCCACCGTTTCGGCATCACTTTCCACCGCAACAAACGTTCGGCGGCGTTCGTAAAAAGCCAGCTGGAAGAAATTCCCGGAATCGGAGCAAAAACGATTGCCGATTTAATGAAAAAATTCAAGAGTGTCGCCAGGATAAAGGC
>CAKUKW010000043.1 GCA_934663885.1 uncultured Tidjanibacter sp. | reverse complement strand
ACTCTACCTTGGAGCTCTGGCGCCCGTTCTTGGAACTTTCCGAAGGGCCGAGTTTTTCTATTTTATTGGCGCCGGGGTATTTGTAGTAAAGATCCGTATAATTGTTCTCGTTCTTGTACCCCTTTTCATTCTGGAGGGTGGTGGCTTTCCAGTCGATAGAAAAATCGGTGAGGGTCGACGTCCATTCCCTCATTCCAACGAAACGCACGTCGAAGTCTATCATATATTCACCGGGGCGGATAGTATAAACGTACTCCACGTAAGCACCTGATTCGTCGTCCACAGGCAACCTTAGAGAAAGGGTCTGGTTATGGTCGCCGGCCACGATGAGCTGCGGTTCGTCCGAAACGAAAGAATATTCGCCGGTGTTTATCTGCGCGTAATTGTACGATTTGCGCATAAAGAACGTCATGTCGAAAGCGGAAGAATTCCTGTCGAAAAGCATCAGCGGAAGTTTCTCCCCTTCGCTGTCCTTCTGGTAGCGCTTATAGTCCTTCAACTCCACGTTATCCACTTTCGCGCCCTTCGAGGAAATGTAGACTTTCATCACGTCGTTCTCCATGACATAAATTTTCTCCTCGCCTTCGCGCGCGTCGACCAGGGATTGCCCCATGTTGGCTATCTGCGAAGTACGGTTGGCTTCTTCTTCCTCTTTGAGTTTATCCATGTAGTCGGCCTGGGCCGCCGCCTGTTCCGCCGCGCTCATATCCGGATTTTCGGCGTATTTCCACGGGTTGGCCAGCGAGTCCTGCACGAACTGCTCCCGGGCTATCTCCTGGCGTTTGGTTTCCTGCCTGCCGCCCCACCATATCCATCCGAACACAAGTACGGCCATGACGACGAGGCCTATAATAGTATTTTTATCCATCCTTATTCTTTGTTTTTCTTCTTTTCACATTTGAGGTTGCCGCGTCTCTCCATTCCGTAATCCATCGAAGCGGCGACGAAAGCCCTGAACAGCGGATGAGGGTGGCTTACCGTACTTTTGTACTCGGGGTGGAATTGTACGCCAACGAACCATCGGTGCGCCGGAAGCTCCACTGCCTCCACCAGCCCGGTACCCGGATTAATACCCACCGGCTCCATGCCTGAGTTCTTAAATTCATCCAGGTAGGCGTTATTAAACTCGTAACGGTGACGGTGGCGCTCATGAACGACCGTGTCGCGGTAAGCTTCATACAATTTCGAAGGCTTGCTTATACGGCATGGGTAAGCCCCCAGGCGCATCGTACCGCCTTTTTCCATTACGCCTTTCTGCTCTTCCATCAGGTCGATTACCGGATAAGGAGTGCGCCGCATCTCCGTCGAATCGGCCTCCTTGTATCCCAGCACATTGCGGGCATATTCTATAACGGCGCACTGCATGCCGAGGCATATCCCGAGGAACGGGATGTTGTTCTCGCGGGCATACTGCACAGCCACAGTCTTGCCGTCTATGCCGCGGTTGCCGAACCCGGGGGCGACGAGTATGCCGTCCATAGCGCCAAGTATTTCCTCTGCGGTCTTTTTCTTTACGTGCTCCGAATTCACATACCTAAGGTTTACATGAACCTGGTTGGCGGCGCCACCGTGCACGAAAGATTCCACTATGGATTTATATGCATCGGGGAGCTCCGTATATTTACCAACGAGGGCTATATTCACGCATTTGTCATAATTCTTGACCTTGTAGACGAACTCTTCCCAGTCCCTCAGGTCGGGCTCCCTCTCGTAAGGCAGGTCGAGCTTTTCGAGCACTACCTCATCCATATCCTGCGCGTGCATCCTCAGCGGAACCTCGTATATGGTCGGAACATCTATCGATTCCAGTACGGCCCTTGCATCCACATTACAGAAAAGGGCCACTTTCTTCCTTATTTCGGGAGTAAGGGCCTTTTCGGTGCGCAGAACGAGGAGATCAGGCTGGAGCCCGTTTTCCTGCATTGTTTTTACCGAATGCTGTGTAGGCTTGGTCTTCAACTCACCCGAGGCGGACAGGTACGGAATCAGGGTAAGGTGAACTACGACCGTATTTTTTGGCCCCAGTTCATACCTCAACTGGCGAACCGCCTCTATATAGGGAAGCGATTCAATATCGCCGACAGTACCTCCCACTTCCGTAATTACAACATCGCAATCGCCTTTAGTGCCCAGCAGCTTTATGCGCCGCTTGATCTCGTCGGTGATATGCGGCACTACCTGTACGGTCTTGCCGAGATAATCACCCCTGCGCTCTTTGTTGATAACGGTCTGGTAGATTTTGCCTGTGGTCACGTTGTTGGCCTTGCTCGTCACTATCGAGGTAAAGCGCTCGTAATGGCCCAGGTCGAGGTCTGTCTCGGCCCCGTCATCCGTAACATAACACTCTCCGTGCTCATAGGGATTCAGCGTGCCCGGATCCACATTGATGTACGGGTCGAGTTTCTGTATGGAAACAGTGTATCCCCGGGCCTGCAACAACATCGCCAGGGAGGACGATATGATACCTTTACCGAGCGACGAGGCAACGCCGCCGGTAACGAAAACGTATTTTGGTTTAACAGTTTCGGACATAACGGTACTGTATTTCTATTCTTGCTGTGCGTCGATAAGTTTCACCTTCTCGATGGTCTCGGCCATCTCCTGTTTCGCCTTTTCGATCTTGGCCTCCACGTCACGGATCATAACCTCGGCATTTTTAGACTTTGAGAAAAACCCGATATTGTTCTCCAGAAGGGCTATGTCGGCCTCCAGTTGCTTGACGCGGTTGTAGAGCTTTTCCCGTTCGCTTTTGAGCCTGCGGTCACCACCGTCCTTCATGCCCGATACCCTGTTGCGGAAACGGTCCATGTTGCGGTCGCGCTCACTGCCCCTGAGGGTCGAGAACATATTATCCACTACGGCTTTATACCTCTTATGTATCTCGTCTTTCTGCTTTATTGGTACGAATCCTATCTCGTTCCAACGGCGCTGGAAGTCCTTTATCATCTCAAATCCGCCTTCCTTAATATCCGCTGCTTCCATCTCGTCGAGCAGGGCGAGCTTTTTCGCCAGGTTGTCGCCGTACTCGGAATCGACACTCGAGAAATGCTGGCCCTTGCGATCAAAGAAATAATCGCACGCTGTCCGGAAACGTTTCCATATAGCGTCAGAATGGCGGCGGGAAACGGGTCCTATCTCTTTCCAGCGTTTCTGGAGAGCGATTAGTTCGTCTGTCGTTTTCTTCCACTGTTCGCTGTCTTTAAGCGTCTCGGCTGCCACACATATTTCGGTTTTCAGTTGGAGGTTATGGTCCATTTCCGCTTTAAGCTGATCATAAAAACCCCTCTTGAGTTCGAAGAAGCGGTCGCAGGCGGCGCGGAAGCGCTCATATATTCTCGCATTATCTTTCTGGGGAGCGAAGCCTATGGTTTTCCACACTTTCTGGATCTCTATCAACTGGTCGGACGCCTTGTTCCAGTCCTTGCGGGTCGTAAGTATTTCGCCCGAAAGCTCTTCCGCCTTAACGCAAAGCTCCGTTTTCAGTTCCAGGTTTCGTTTCTGCTCGTCTTTGAGTCCTTCGAAATGCTCCTGGTGGCGTTTATTTATCCTCGAAGAAGCCTCTTTGAACCTGTTCCACAGAGCTTCTTTATATTCGTTTGCCACGGGACCCGTCTCGCGCCACTGGTCGTGCAGATCCTGAAGGCCCCGGAAAGCGGCTATTATCGAGGACTCCAGGTACAGGGCCTCTGCCGCCTCGCAAAGCTGAACTTTGACTTCGTAGTTACGTTTGAGATCGAGGTCGCGAAGCTCCTTATTTATCTTTATGTAATTGTAAAAATTCTCCACATGCAGGTTGTATGTTTCCCATACGTCCTTCACGTTCGCCTGCGGGACAACGCCCGTGTCGCGCCAGCGCTGCTGCAGTTCCCTGAACGAATTGAAAGTATTGTTCAGAGTTTCGCTTCCGTTGATAAGCTCCTTGAGCTCCTCGATTATCTGCAGTTTTACTTTCAGGTTATCTTCTTTCGCCCGCTCGAGATTGGATATATAATCGGCCCTGCGTTTGCGGTATTCTGCGAAAAGCTCCTTAAGCCTCACCTCGTCCATATCCACGGGTGCGGTGAACTCTTCGGGATTTCCGCCCCCGTCCACGAAAGCCTTTCGGGCCTGCTCGTATTCGGCGCGGTGTATCTTGTAGAAAGCTACTTTAACCGCTTCCGCTTCACGGCGCAACTGCTGCACCTGGCGGGTTTCGAGAAGCGTTGCGAAAAAATTCACCAACTCATGCTTGCCCATCCTGGCGATATCTTCCAGGCTTCGGGTAGTCTCTTCCGAAAGCGCATGGCTTTCCTCGGCCTCTTCCTCTTCGGTGTTTTCACCGAGGTCGAGGTCAGGGGACGACGCAGCGAGGTGCGCTTCCTCCTCTTCGAAAGTTACCTGCTCGTGAACGGGATTTTCTTCATCGTCGGAATCGCTCCCTTTCGGGCCCTGCGTTTCTTCTTTTACCGCATCTTGAACGGGTACGGCCTCCGGCGATACAGGCTGCGCGGGCTCTGCGGCCAGGGCAACTTCTTCTTTCTGGTTTTCCATTTTCACATCTTCAGCCTGGCTGACATGTTCCTCCGGAACAGGGATGTTCTTTTCTTCGGTAGTCATAACTTCAATTATTTTTCAGGCGTACGCCTAACCGGCATAGCGCATAACATTTAGGCAATTTACAAAAATAGGCTTTTTTATTTAACGCCACAAGAAATATAAAGACAAAAAACAGCGGCGGCACGCCATTGTTAAGAAATATTTAAATCTTCATTAATTTTTACCGCCGAGCCTGAAAAAACCGTACTTTGCATAAACAAAACTAAATTTTTCAGGAGAGGAGGGAAGTTATGAGTTACCGGATTCTTATTGTGGACGACGAGGCTGACATACTGGAGTTCGTCGGTTATAACCTGGCCAGGGAAGGATATGAAGTATACACTGCATCCAATGGCAGGGAGGCGGTCAGAAAAGCCGTCGAAACAATTCCGCACCTCATACTGCTCGATGTCATGATGCCTGACATGAACGGCCTGGAGGCATGCGCCAAAATACGGGAATATCCACAGCTGGCGCCCACCCAGATCGTTTTTCTTTCCGCCCGCGGGGAGGAAGAGGTACAGGTGGCGGGATTCGATGCCGGAGGAGATGATTACATCACGAAACCCATAAGGGTAAAGGTTCTGACAAGCAGGGTAAAAGCTATACTCAAGAGGATTGAGGAGGATCCCGTATCCAGCGAGGGACGCTCCATAATCATCGACAGGGAGCGCTACCTCGTCATTAAGGACGGCATCGAAATGGCACTACCCAGGAAAGAGTTCAATCTGCTGGTGCTCCTTTACTCCAAACCTGGAAAGGTGTTCCGGCGGGAAGAGATCTACAGCGCCGTATGGGGTAATGACGTTATCGTAGGCGATAGGACAATCGATGTACATATTCGCAAACTCCGCGAGAAAATAGGTGAAACACACATTGTTACGGTCAAAGGAGTGGGATATAAATACGAAGACTGACACGCATTGCCGGATAACGGTAAAAAAAGTCGCTGATTCCTGATAGTGCCTTTAAAAATTATCCGCTAAGCCTGTTGTCTTCAGCGTGCGCTTCTCTCATCCTCTCTCGTTACATACGAGCCGGTATGCGCTTCGTCGGAGATAATTAAAATCATCCCGCGACACTCTATAACATTTCCTGTCGATAAAATTTAAACGGACTCTAATAGAAAATATTAGGGAATTGGCGATTTTTAATTACTTTTGCGCCGTCGGAACCAAACGCCGGAAAATCCATGTTAAAAGATATTTTGCTTGTCGGGGCAGGAGGCTTCGCAGGAAGCGTTTTGAGATACTTGGCCTCGGTCGGAACGGCCTCGGTAGCTGTACGCACAGGCTTCCCGGCCGGCACTTTTATAGTTAACGCCGCAGGATCACTGCTGATAGGCATTTTCTTTACAACGGTACGTGACGAGAGCCTTTCGCGGCTGCTAATAGCTGGATTTTGCGGAGGATTCACGACATTCTCCGCCTTCTCCCTCGAAAGCTTCGGACTGCTTCGTGACGGGCATTACTCCGCCGCGGTACTGAACATACTTGGGAGCGTGGCCGTATGCATACTTTTCGTATGGCTTGGCTGCCTGGCGGGAAAGCAATTTGCAAAAGCAATATAACAACATTATAATTTTAGTAAAATGATTATTCTTGTATTGAACTGCGGCAGTTCCTCCGTCAAATACCAGGTTATGGAGATGACAGCCAAAAAAGAGAGCAACCTGCTTGCGAAAGGACTAGTCGAACGCATAGGCATAGCCGACGGCGTACATACTTACCAGCCCACCGGGAAGGATAAGATCAAAAGCGTTACCGACATTCCCGATCACACCAAGGGTATCGACCTGATTATTAAATCAATTACGGACCCCGAGAATGGTATCGTAAAATCTCTTGAAGATATCAACGCCATAGGGCACCGCGTGGTATTCGGCGGAGAATTTTTCAAGGACAGCGCGCTTATTACTCCCGAAATAGTGGTCAATATAGAGAATAATACAGACCTGGCCCCGCTGCATATCCCGGCGAACCTGAAGGGTATTTACGCCATTTCGGAGCTTCTTCCCTCAGCTCCGCAGGTGGCCTGTTTCGACACTGCCTTCCACCAGACAATGCCGGCGCACGCTTTCATATATGCTCTGCCTTATAAATATTACACCACTTACCGCGTCCGCCGCTACGGCTACCACGGCACCAGCCATAAGTTCGTAGCGGAGCAGGGTTGTAAGCTGGCGGGCCTCGATTTCCATAAATCTAAAGTAGTTACATGCCACATCGGCAACGGAGCTTCGGTAACTGCAATCGTGAACGGCAAAAGTGTAGACACCTCGATGGGGCTCACCCCGCTCGAAGGCCTTATTATGGGTACCCGCAGCGGTGACGTCGACGCAGGTGCCATCAACTACATCTGCTGTAAAGAGGGTATCCCCATGGAAAAGATGTGGAACATCCTGAACAAGGAATCGGGCGTACTCGGAATCTCCGGAATTTCGTCCGACATGAGGGACATCGAGAACGCAGTTGCCGAAGGCGACGAACGCGCTAAACTGGCCCTCGACGCTTATTACTACAGAATTAAAAAATATGTAGGCTCTTATTCGGCGGCAATGGGAGGCGTAGACCTTATCGTCTTTACAGGGGGAGCGGGCGAGAACGACCCGGACCTGCGGAAAACGGTTTGCAGCGGCCTGGAATTCATGGGTGTCGAATTCGACGAGGCGGCCAACGAAGGCGTAAGGGGCAAAAGCATTATGCTCTCGAAGCCTTCGTCAAAGGTTAAAGTGGCCGCAATATGCACCAACGAGGAGCTGGTTATGGCGCAGGACACTTTCAGGATCGTATCGGCAAAGGCCTGATTTCGGCATAATTTTAACAATCTGCCGCAGGATAATTAAAAATATTAACTTTTTTTGCTCCTGCGGCGGTTAATTTATACTTTTGCAGACCAGAAGAAAATCAAATACCATACTTAGACATGATCAAACATTTGGAGGACGTTGTCCTCAAAGCTAAATCCAAAGGTAAAAAAAGGCTTATTGTGGCCTACGGACAGGATTCACACACGCTCGAAGCGGTTAACGACGCTATCCAGGCGGGCATTGTTGACGCCACGGTAATAGGCGATCCTTCCGAAATTGAAAAAGTGTGCAGGGCCGAGGGCATCGACATAAAGAACCTTACAATCGTTGCTGAATCCAACGACGTGAAATGCGTGCAGATAGCGGTTAAAATGATTAGCGAAGGGCAGGGCGACGTCCTTATGAAAGGGCTTGTTTCGACCGACAAATATATGAGGGGTATCCTGAACAAGGAATACGGCCTCCTTCCCCCGAAGGCTGTCCTCAGTCACGTGGCGGTTGTCGAGGTTCCGGCTTACCACAAGCTCCTGACGGTAAGCGACGTGGCGGTTATACCCTATCCCGAATTCAACCAGAAAGTAGCTATCGCGAAATATCTTATCCAGACCGCAAAGGCGCTGGAAATAGAGGTCCCGAAGATCGCCTGTATCGCACCGAGCGAGCAGGTTCTTCCCACCATCCCGTCCTCCATGGAAGCTACGCTCCTGGCTAAGATGGGTGAACGCGGCCAGCTCGATTCCAAAGTGGAGATCGAAGGCCCGCTGGCTCTCGACGTGGCTATCGACGCAGAATCGGCGAAGACCAAGAAGATCATGAGCCCCGTGGCCGGCGACGCCGACTGCCTGCTGTTCCCGAACATCGACGCTGGCAATGTTTTCTTCAAGACCTGTACCAAGTTTGCGGGCTCAGAGCTGGCCGGAATGGTTACCGGCGCAAAAGTTCCGTGTGTACTCACTTCGCGCGGCGACTCACGCAAGACTAAAATGTACTCTATAGCACTGGCTTGTCTTTCAGCAAAATAAAAAGCGGTAATGTACACTATATTAGCAATAAATCCCGGCTCCACTTCGACTAAAGTCGCGGCCTATAAGGACCTCGAACAGGTATTGGAACTGACACTACGGCATTCGAGTGACGAAATAGGCGCTTTTCCGACAATACTCGACCAGTTCGATTTCCGCAAGGATATAATCCTGAAAGCCATTGCCGACGCGGGAGTTGAGATCACCGATTTCGACGCGGTCATAGGCAGGGGCGGGCTCATCAAGCCCATCAAATCGGGCGTTTATGAGGTCAATCAGGTAATGCTCGACGATATCCGTTACCGGCCGCTCGGGCAGCACGCCTCCAACCTCGGGGCCCTGCTGGCTTACGATATAGCGAAAGCGTCGGGCGCGAAAGCATACATTGCCGACCCTGTCGTCGTCGATGAACTTCAGGACGTGGCGCGCATAACCGGATTGGCGGAAGTGGAAAGGGTTTCGATTTTCCACGCCCTAAACCAGAAAGCTATCGCGCGCGCGTACGCCGATAAAATAGGTAAGAAATATGAAACTCTCAACCTTATAGTCGCACACCTCGGCGGAGGCATATCGGTCGGGGCGCACCGCAAAGGCGAGGTCATCGATGTGAACAACGCCCTTAACGGCGAGGGGCCGTTCTCTCCCGAACGTACGGGAGGACTGGCTGCCGTATCGGTGGCCGAGCTCTGTTTCAGCGGCAAGTACACGCTAACCGAGATCATCAGGATAATAAACAGCAAAGCGGGTTTCATATCCCATTTCGGAACCAACAGCGCCCTGGAGGTTTCCAATATGGCCGAAGCCGGCAACGAGCGTGCCGCAATGGTAAGGGACGCCCTGTGCTACAACGTAGGCAAGGAGATAGGCTCAAAGGCTGCCGTATTGAAAGGTAAGGTCGACGCAATAATACTCACGGGCGGTATCGCGTATGATAAATACGTTTGCAAGTACATCGAGGATATGATCTCTTTTGTAGCTCCGGTGGTGGTAATGCCCGGGGAAAACGAACTCGAAGCTCTGGCGGGCAACGCGCTACGTGTACTCGAAGGAAAGCTCAAAGCCAAGGTTTACGAATAAAGGAAGTCTCTCTGACCGGAATAAAAAATCCCGCCCTGAATGTGAGCGGGATTTCTTATTCCGGGCCTGTCGCGTTTAGTTATTTTACCAAACTTACCGACAGGCCGTCAGCCTTATTATTTTAAAGTAAATCCGCATCTTTAAGCATTTCGTATACTATCGTGCCTTTGGTCTTTTCGATACCTTTCTTTTCGAGGTACCTTACAAGGAACGGCACTTTCAGGTCATAGAGTTTTTTGCGGTCCATCAGGCGGCCCGTAGCCGCAAGGATGGCCCTTATGTCATAAGCCGAAGCATACACTTCCGGAACGCCGCGGTCGACGTTCAATAATTGGTAAACCGCCTCCATTGCCGTACGTACAGAATATTCCGTTGTAAACACGGTATCGCGCTCGGTTTCGGCAAAGTTACCGATGAACGCCAGGTTTACGGAGCCCTTGGGAACGGTCAACGGACGGTCGCCCATAGCGCGCGGCATAAAGTACGACATCACGTAGGGCATCATGCAGGGAATGGTATTTACAGAATTGGCCGCCATTTCCTTTATCTCATCTTTGGGCACGCCCATATGGTAAAGCCACTCCTGTGCGATCTCTTCACCGGTACACTCCCTCATCGTCTTCCTTACATAGTCTCCCTTTTCGTCGGGGAAAAGTCCGTAGATCCATACGACGAGTTGATCTTTGGGCTGCGCCTTGAAGTGGGGCTGGCGGTTGAGAGTCCAGCTAAGGAGCCAACTGGAATCCTTTACGGAAACGATACCTCCGGTAACCACTTTCCCAGTGAACGGGTCCCTCTGGCATATTTTTTCAATATAGGCGGGAACTTTCATGTCGAGCGTGGTGGCCGTGGCCGAAACGAAGTTAGTCCTGGATATATCGCCGCAGAACTTTTCTGGTTTGCCGAACGTGTTGTCCTGTGCGGAAAGGCGCTGCCAGAGGCTCCAGCTTCCGCCCGGGGAAGAGTTCATAACCGCAGGATGTTTCTGGTCGCCGTAAGTCGAACTTTCAGTGATACTGCCGTTCGTCACGAACACGAGGTCGTTCTCGGTAAGGTTTATTTCACTCTCTTTACCTTTCTTTTCATAGATTATCTTGCGGGCTACTTTCTTATTCTCGTTCGTGTCTACGAGGATATTCTTAACCTGCGTTTCGTACATGAAATTTACGCCTTTCGACTCGAGAAATTTCACGAGCGGCAGAACGAGCGATTCATACTGGTTGTACTTTGTGAACTTGAGGGCCGAGAGATCGGGAAGCCCCCCTATGTGGTGGATAAAACGCATAATGTAACGGCGCATTTCCATTGCACTGTGCCACGATTCGAACGCGAACATCGTGCGCCAGTAAAGCCAGAAGTTGGACCTGAAGAAGTCCTTCGAGAATACCTCGTCTATGCGTTTGTCATCGAGCTCCTCCTCGGAAGTGAGGTAAAGCTCCATTATCTCCTGGATAGCCTTGTCAGAGAGGGTGAACTTGTCACCTGTACGGGCGTTCTTGCCCTGGTCTTCGGTAACGCGGCATTTTGAAAAGTTGGGGTCGTCCTTGTTGAGCCAATAAAACTCGTCCAGTACGGATGCGTCCTTTACTTCAAGGGAAGGCACCGACCTGAACAGATCCCAAAGGCATTCGAAATGGTTCTCCATCTCGCGGCCGCCCCTGATGATAAAACCTCGCGTAGGCTGTAGTATGCCGTCGAGGCTACCTCCCGCAAGAGGGAGCTCCTCGAAAATATGGATCTTCTTTCCATCCATCTGCGCGTCGCGGATAAGGAATACCGCCGCCGCCATGGAAGCCAGCCCGGAGCCTACCAGGTAAGCTGATTTCTGCTCTACGTTCTCCGGCTTCCTCGGCCGCGCGAACGCTTCATAATTACCATTGCTGTGATACATAAATTTTCCTCCTAATCAGTGTTAAATTAAATTGTCTTATACATTCGGCAACAAACGTACCAAATGTGGGTGTGCCATGCAATAAAAAAGCCCTCCGCAAAGAGGGCCCGTTTTCATAAAACATCCGCCAGGTCGGGAGGAGAATCCAACGCAGAATAATCTTTCCCGTTATATGTAACATAGCAGTAGTGCTTCAGTCCGTTGGTGAGCATGATGTAACGCGCTTTCACCACATTATTATATCGCACGGCCTGGTCGAGCACAGACGAGTCCATCGCAATGCCGGGAGATTTACATTCTACCAGCAAAGCGGGATTGCCGCCATGGCCGGTAACTACTATATCGGCCCTCTGGTGAATCCCTTCAACCGATACGGGATATTCCTGAATTATATTAATACTGTCTATCCCGCGATCTCCGGTCAACCATCCGAGGGCATGCCTGCGAACCCATTCCTCCGGCGTAAGAAGCAGCCAGCATCCCCTTACCGAATCCCAGACATAGTCGGCACCGTGGCGCCTCGAAGCCCTC
>CAKUKW010000042.1 GCA_934663885.1 uncultured Tidjanibacter sp. | reverse complement strand
AGTCAATACCTTTGAACCCATCCTAAGCCGCCTGAAGCATGAGGAAATGTGGGCGCTCTACCTTACATCGGGAAATACCGTCATAGAGAAATCGAAGGTAAGCCAGGGAGGAGTGGAGAAACTGCTGGTAGATACGAGGCTCGTAGTTAAGCGCGCTCTGGAGCTTCTCGCATCCTCTTTCATCCTCATACACAACCATCCGTCTGGCATAGCCGAACCGAGCCGGGAGGACATCGAAATGACACGCAACATAGCGCAGGCGGCAGCGATGTTCGATATCCGCCTCACTGACCATATTATAATCGCAGGCGAAAATTCTTTCAGCTTCCACCAGCATTCAATGCTGTAGACAGGGGGCTATCTTGTTTTCTGTGAAAAGTACCGGGTGACCTTGTAGGTTTCTTTTTCGGTAAGTTTCCTTATGCGCCGCATCCATATCCCGTAGAGGAATCCCAGGCCATAGCCGTAAAGCTGCATGAACGAAGTCCATATCGAGAGCCAACCTATGTAAAGGCTGCGGTTGCGAATGGCCGAATCGGTGAACCACAGCGCCATCAGCAGTACGAACGGACTTAGCAGCCACCAGCCCTGCGGAATGCCACTCGCAGCGAGGATCATTGCGGCGATAACGAGAGCCGCCGAACCCAGTGTAAAAAGTGCAGGGAGCAGGAACAACGCCCTACGCGTACGCGGATGCCTGATATTGAGGTTTACGCGCGCGACGCCGAAAATAAAAACCTGCTTGAAAAACAGGCGCATGCCGGTTCTCCTTTTATGACAAACGGTGGCATCCTCAAGGAATACAGCCTTCGCTCCGGTTCCGAGCACCCTGAAACTGAAATCAATATCCTCCCCTATACGCATATCGGTAAAGCCTCCGACCCTTTCAAAAAGATTCCTGCTTATGCCCAGGTTGAAACTGCGCGGGGAATATTTTCCTGCGCTTTTCTTTTTCCCCCTGATACCGCCGGTAGTAAAAATAGAAGTCATTGAATAACTTACCGCCTTTTGCAGGGGACTGAAATCGGGCGCAGCGCTGTCGGCTCCCCCGAAGAATTCTATATTCTCCTGCCTGACGCGACGGTTAACAGTCTCGAAATACCCCCCCGGCACCAGACAGTCCGAGTCCATGAATATGAAAAAATCCCCTTTTGCATGGCGTGCGCCCAGGTTGCGGGCCGACGAAGGGCCTCCGTTGGGCTGCGCGTAGTACGAGATGTCGAGCCTGTCCCTGTAACGGTCGACCACTCCCTTCGAATCGAGCGTGGAGCCGTCCTCGGCTATAACGACCTCAAAACGAGGATCGGTCTGCTTCACAAGCGATTCGAGAAGCTCCTCAACTTCCTGCGGACGGTTATAAACCGGAATTATAAGGGATATAAGGTTCATCGTGGCAAAATTAACAAAAACTCCTTTCAACCGTGCGGCGGAAAGGAGTTTTACATATTATAGCCTTTTATATAACCTGCCGCAAAGCTTGCGGCGAAATAAAAATCCGAAGGCGGCCCTACTTCCGCGCTTTGTAGGCGTCGATGCCCGACCTGAGGTATTTTATGAATTCGCTTACGTCAGGGGTATAACCTACGTGCGGAAGCAGCATATTACCCTCGGCATCGCATATTATATATGTAGGCTGCGCACTGGCACCGTACTTGGCCGCCACAAAATCCGAGTTTATCTGACCGAGCTGCTTGCGTATGCGGCCGCGCGAATTTGTCGTCCACTCCTCTTCGGGAAGCACCCTTTTGTCGTCACCGAACAGCGCCACTATCACGAATTCCTCGTTCAGGATGCGGTAGACATCGGGGTTCTTGATAACATTCTCCTCCATCTTTATGCAGTTGGCGCAGGCGTGGCCCGTGAAATCCACGAAAAGCGGCTTGCCCACGGCTTCCGAATAGGCCATCCCTTCCTCCATCGTGAAGAAGCCCTGCAGGCCGGCAGCGAGGTGGAGCGACTCCGAGAATTTTCCCTTGCCGGGCTCTACAACACCTGCTACGTTATCAGACGGCCTTGACTGTATATTGCCTCCGCCCTGGTAAAGCGTGGCAAGCTGGTTGTCCTTGGTGCTCAATACTACGAAATCCTGGGTTTCGAGCTTCGGTATGTAACCGCCGAGTCCCTTTAGAGGCGCACCCCACATACCCGGAATCATATATACAACGAACGCGAAGCATATTATCGAAAGGGCGAGCCTGGGAACCGAAATGAATTTGATATCGCTGTCGTGTTTGAACTTAAGTTTACCTAACAGGTAAAAACCGAGCAGTGTAAATATCGCGATCCACAGCGCAAGGTAAATCTCCCTGTCGAGAAGGCCCCACTGGTACGACTGGTCGGCCATCATAAGGAATTTCAGACCCAGCGCCAACTCCACGAAACCGAGGACCACCTTCACGGAGTTCAACCAGCTTCCGCTCTTCATCCTGTTCATCAGCGACGGGAAGAAGGCGAACAATGTGAATGGAATTGCAAACGTTATCGAGAAAGCGAGCATCGCTACGATAGGAGCCCAGAATTCGCCCGACGTAGCCCTGATCAGGACATTGCCCACAAGCGGCCCGGTACAAGAGAACGATACGAGCACCAGCGTGAGGGCCATGAAGAATACACCGCCCAGCCCGCCGCGGTCGGCATTCTTGTCGCTCTTGTTAACCAGTTTGCTGGGCATAGTTATTTCGAACGCGCCAAAGAACGAAGCCGCGAATACCATGAATATCAGGAAGAACAGTATGTTCGGCAACCAGTGCGTCGCAAGCCAGTTGAATATGTCGGCGGTCACCGAATCGCCGCCGAATATCCATGTTGCAAGGATTATCAGGGCTATCGGTACTGTATAAAGTACCACTATGAATATGCCGAAAGCCGTGGCGCGGAATTTGGCGCGGGCCTTGTTTTCAGAACCCTTCATAAAGAAAGACACGGTCATGGGTATCATGGGGAAAACGCATGGCGTAACCAGTGCGGCAAGACCCCATATTATCGCCTCCAGGATAAGTCCCCAGATAGAAGTATCGCCCGCCGAAGAGCCTCCTTCTGAAGCAGAAACCGTTGCCGCAGCGCCATCCGAACCCGTCCCTATTGTTACATTAAAATCAGTGTCGGCGGCCGGAAGGCAGCTTACGTCGTCGCATATCGACCAGTTCACAAATCCGGCCAGCCTACCCTGCTTACCTTCGAGGCGGACTTTCTGGCCGAATTCGGCTTTATCGTAAAAGAATCCTATTTCGAAACCGAACATTTCGTCATAAACCATTTTCGGCGGTATGACATTGTAGGGTTCCCCCTCCAGGGTAACGTTGGTCAGGGTTTCGTAATTGAAATTCGTGACGCTTATGAACTCGTCGTCGTAAGGGCCGAGGTCGTAAAGATGGAAACCGGGCTTAACGATCCCCGTGAACACTACTTCGTAAAGGTCTCCCTCGATATGGTTCACCGATGTGCTCCAGCGTACGCCTTCATCCTGTGCGGATAAGCTTCCTGCCGAAAATAGCAATACGGCGAATAATAAAATTTTCGATAGTTTTCTGGTTAGTGGCATCATAAGAATTAACTATTGCGTAATTATAAGAGTCTGTTTAAAAATATTTACATAATATAGGCTGCCTTCGGACAAACCCCAACAAGCCGGATTTGCCCCATTTCCGCTTCCACTATATTTCTCCCGCTCTTTAAGAGCCTTTGACAGATTCGCAAAGTTATAAATTAATATGAAATTTTCAGGACAACATTTATGTTTTCACGAGGACTAATTTCCATTTTTGACATTGCAATACGGCTAACGCGCTATCCTTTCGCATCATATAATATTGAAAAACGAAAGGCGGGCCTTTATGGGCCCGCCTTTGAAAATATCGCAAAACGCTATTCCACGTGCTTGAGGTTGTTCACAACCTGAAGCGCAAGGTAATTATCACCGTATTCTTTCATGTTCTCCATTTCGAGGCGGAACTGGTCCATGTGCTCCTCTTCCTGAACGACGAGTTCCTGGAACATCCTGTGCGTACCTGCGTCGCCCGCATCGCCCGTCTCTTTCGAGAAACGGTTATAATCTTCGATAGTCTCTTTTTCCAACTGGCGCGAGTAATCGAGCATGCCCTCTACAGTGTCGATATTCTGGATGCCTTTCGCAAGAACCATTTTCACTTCTCCCTCAAGGAAAAGTATGCGTTCGGCGAGCATTTCGACATGGCGCATCTCTTCAATCGCCGTTTTCTTGAAATATTTGGCCAGCGGCCTGTATCCCTTATCTTCGCAAACGAAGTGGAACAACATATACTGCAGCGACGCGGTATTCTCTTCCGCAACCGCTTTATTGAGTACCTCGATACTGCGTTCGTACTTTTTTTCTGCCATAATTAAGTAATTTTTATAGGTTTAACGAATTATATCACAAGTTATCTGACCTCTTAAAACGAGTAAATTTATGTTATGCAATTATTGTACCTAAATATCATGCAGGCCGAAAGGAGCAAACCGAATATATTCAGATACGTCAAAGGTGCGGTTATATTCTGTAAATATAGTGAAAGCCGGGCGCAGAGCAGAGGGAAACCAAGTTTTCGCAGAGCTATGCCGAGGCGCATCCTATATTCTAAAATATAGTGAAAGGTAAAAGTCAGATGAAAGTTTGCTTTCAGTTTGCCCCAACCGTATCCTATATCCTACAAATATAAAAAAACTATCTCCTGCCACCCATGAAAATACCAGGATACCTCTTTTATTTCCTTATTGCAGCTATGCCCGGAAGCTCCTTGCCTTCGATGTATTCCAGCATTGCGCCCCCACCGGTCGAAACGTAGCTTACCTTGTCGGCGAGGCCGAATTTGTTTATGGCCGCCACCGAGTCGCCGCCGCCAATAAGCGAATAAGCGCCGCCAGCCGTAGCCTCGGCTATATCCTTCGCTACGGATTCGGTACCGGATGCGAACCTGTCGATCTCGAATACTCCAACAGGGCCGTTCCAGAGTATCGTCTTGCATTCGAGGATGTGCGTGCGGAAAGCCTTTTTCGCCTTTTCACCTATATCTACGCCCATCCACCCGTCAGGGATGTTATCCGAAGGCGTTTCTTTGGTATTGGCATCTGCGTTGAATGCATCCGCGATGAGCGAATCTTCGGAGAAGAGCATTTTTATTCCTTTCGCTTTGGCCTTCTCGAGTATAGCGAGCGCCGTAGGGAACAGGTCGGGCTCCGAAAGCGAATTCCCTATTTTTCCGCCTTGCGCCGCCTCGAAAGTATAGGTCATCCCGCCGCCGATTATGATGCTGTCCACTTTATCCATCAGTTTCTCGATTATGGTTATCTTCGACGAAACCTTCGAGCCGCCGAGGATGGCGAGGAACGGGCGTTTCGGGCTCTCCATGACGCTGTCGATAGCCTTTATCTCATTTTCCATCACATACCCGAACATTTTATCATCGGGAAAATAGTCCGCTATGAGGGCCGTCGACGCGTGTGCGCGGTGGGCGGTACCGAAAGCGTCGTTTATATAGACGTCGGCGTACGATGCCAGCTTTTTCGTAAATTCCTTCTGGCTCTCCTTCATAGCTTTTTTAGCCGACGCTTTCTCTTCGTCGCCGGCGTCTTCGGCAAGTCCGCGGGGCTTGCCTTCCTCCTCGGCGTGGAAACGCAGGTTTTCGAGGAGCATCACCTCGCCGGGCTTCAGTCCGGCTGCCATTTCCTTGGCTTTGTCCCCCATACAGTCGCCTCCGAAAAGAATCTTATGCCCCAGCAGTTTCTCTATTGCGGGAACGATATGCCTGAGTGAATATTTCTCCTCGTTGTTTTTCTTCGGCTTGCCCAGGTGCGACATCAGTATTACCGATCCGCCGCCTTCGAGCACTTTTTCGATAGTCGGTATCGCCGCACGGATTCGCGTATCATCGGTTACTTCGAACTTATCGTTCAGCGGAACATTGAAATCGACGCGGATAATCGCACGCTTGCCCCTGAAATCATAACTGTCGATGCTTCTCATATTTTTTATGTCTTTAATTTTCCGGTACTAAAATACAATACTGCAAAGTTAGCTCATTGCGGAGTGAAAAACAATTCCTTCCGGCCCCTATCAGGAATGCCGGTTATAAATATTTTAATAACATATAATTCCGAGAATTATTATCTCATATTATTTCCGCGACCACGAAACTGCTTCCGCCGACGAATATCATATCTTCGGGAGAAGCGAGGCTGCGGGCTTTTGCCAGCGCGTCTTTAACTATGGGAACAACTTCCCCGGCGAGGCCGAAGTTATTTGCCTGGCGGGCGAGTTCGGCTGCCGGACAGGCGCGCGGCGAGTCGGCCTGAGTGAATATATAATAGGCGTCGGGGGGGAAAAGCGGCAAGATGGAAGAAAGTTGTTTATCTCCGGAGACCCCCATTACAATATATCGTTTTCCATAATTATATTCTTTAAGTTGCTCCGTAACATATTTGAGGCCATGGGCGTTGTGCCCCGTATCGCAGACGGTAAGCGGCTCTTTGCCGATAATCTGCCAGCGGCCCGTAAGGCCCGTCGATTGCTTAACGAGGCGGCATCCTTCGCGGAGCGCCCTCGAACTGATGCTGAGGTTTGTCAGGTGGCGCATGGCATGTACCGCAGCACGGGCTGTTATAATGTTCTTTGCCTGGTAGGAACCATGCAGGTCGAGATCGAGTGATTCGATCCTTCCGTCGCGAACCCTTTCGATAGTATACCGTACGTAATTTTCGAAGGCCTGCGAGGCCGTTATGCGGTAGGCATCTTCCGCAAAAATTATTTCCGCACAATTCTCTTCCGCAAGACGGATAAATACAGGGTCTGTTTCCGCGTTCCTTTCGCCTATTACAAGCGGTATTTCCCGTTTTATAATGCCTCCTTTTTCAGCGGCCACTGCGGGAAGGGTGTTTCCCAGTACGTCGGTATGGTCGAGACCGATGTTCGTGATAACACTGAGTTCGGGCAGGACTATATTGGTGGCGTCGAGCCTGCCCCCCAGTCCGGTTTCGATCACTGCCACTTCGACGTTGGCTTTTGAAAACCAGTCGAACGCCATCGCCGATGTCATTTCGAAGTATGAAAGCTCCAGCTCCTTCATAGTGGCCGCATTTTCCGTGATGAACGCCGCGACCTCCTTTTCCGCTATCAGAACCCCGTCTATCCGCATCCTTTCGCGGAATTCGTGAAGGTGTGGCGACGTGAACAGTCCCGTGCGGTAACCCGCTGACTGGAGCACCGAGGCGAGTATGTGTGAAAATGAGCCTTTACCGTTGGTTCCCGCCACATGGATCACGGGATAATCGCGGTGGGGATTCCCGAGGTGTTTCATCATCAGCCTTATATTTTCGAGTCCCTCTTTGTATGCCTCCTTACCCGCGGTCTGGAACGAAACGAACGAGCTGTCTATAAAGTTTATGGCTTCCCGGTATTTCATGTCGGCAGTTATTCTCTTTCCGGCCATGTAGGCTTTTGGGGGAACCTGCATGCCGGAAACGGGTTTAAAAAATCGTTGGCTTGGGCAAATATGGTGAAAACCGAATGGGCAAGCCGAACAAGTTCGAACTGCCAGAGGCGCATCCCATATTCTGCAAATATAGTGAAAGCCGGGCGCAGAGCAAAGGCAAGTTTTCTTGCGGGAGCTATGCCGAAGCGCATCCTATATTATTAAATATAGTGAAAGGTAAGTGCAACAGGGAGGAGAATGAATTTCTCCGGAAAATTGCCGAACCGCATCCTATATTCTGCAAAGATAGATAATAATTGCTATTTTTGTGTTGCGGATCCTGCGGGACCGGTAACCAATTGACACTATCGAGCATGTGGCTGGAAGTTTTTTTCAGAGGGCTTTTCGTAGGCCTTATAGCCTCGCTGCCCTCCTTCGGGCCGGTGGGGGTGCTTAGTATCCAGCGTACCCTCAGCAAAAGCCAGAAATCGGGATTCATTACCGGCCTCGGTGCGACCGCTGCCGATACGCTGTATGCTACTATAGCATTTTTCTCAGTCACAATAATCATATCTTTCGTCGAGCATCATGCCGAGTTGGTAAGAATAATTGCTGGGGTCTGCGTACTGGCTATAGGAGTTTACATATTGTTCCAGAACCCGGCCGTACAGATGAGGCGCAACCGGAGCGGGAAGAGCAATATGTGGCAGGATTTCCTCTCCGGATTCCTGATGACCATCCCTAACCTGGCCATAATAGTCACGTTCATGTTGCTGTTCGCCGCTTCCGGGATCAACAAGACCATGGGAAATATCAACGGTATGTGGATACTCCTGGGAGTATTTTCCGGAGGGGCATTGTGGTGGTTCATACTCACGTCGGGCATCAGCCTTTTCAGGAAGAAATTCCGCCCCCGCCACCTGCTGTGGCTCAACCGTATCGGCGGGGCGCTGATAATAGTGCTCGGCATCGTTGCGATAGTCGCTCCCCTTTTTAATATCAAGATAGATGGGTTCCTGCACTAAAAAAATAGTGATCGCGATAGACGGTTTTTCATCGGGCGGGAAGAGTACCTTCGCCCGCGAGCTGGCTTCGAGGCTTGGATATATCTTCATCGATACGGGAGCCATGTACAGGGCGGTGACGCTTTGCGCGATAGAGCACGGTGCTATAAAGTCGGGGATAGTCGACGACGATAAAGTCGTGGCCCTGCTGCCCGATATAAAAATAGATTTCAGGTACAATCCACAGCGCAAGGCCAGTGATATATACCTTAACGGCGTGTGGGTGGAGCCAATGATAAGGACTACCGAGGTCAGTAATTTCGTAAGCAGGGTAAGCGCGATTCCCGAGGTTAGGGAAAAGCTCGTTGCCATCCAGCAGGAAATGGGGCGCAGTAAAGGAGTGGTCATGGACGGGCGCGACATCGGCACGGTAGTATTTCCCGATGCGGAACTCAAGATATTCATGACTGCCGACCCCGCCATCAGGGCCAGGAGGCGCTACGACGAATATCTGGCCAAGGGCGAGCAGGTTTCACTGGAGGAAATAGAGCACAATATCCGGAAGAGGGATATCGCCGACCAGAGCCGTACGTTAAGCCCGCTGAAGAAAGCGTCCGATGCTATAATACTGGACAATAGTGATATGACACTCGAGGACCAGATGCACTGGATAGAGCCGATACTCCAAGAGAAACTGGGCTGCGGCCTCTGAAGCGCTCCTCATCGTCCGAAAGGCAAAAACGGTTTTGTTAGTTTAATTCCGAATTCTTTATTGGTGCCGGGATAATTCCGGTTTATTTAAACCATGCGTTATATTCTGTAAGTATATCCGAATCGGTGTCACGCAGTATGGATAAAACATTCCTAAAACGAGATTCGGCGGAATATACTGAAAATGAATATACCCGCACGTACTGTCCTGCATTATGAGAACATGGGTTTTATCCAGAAAAACAGGAGTGCCCACATTATAAATCTCACGCTCTTACCTATCAGCATGAATATTGCGGTTTTGCCAAAATGAACGCGGAAAAAACCCAGCGCCACAGCCATGATGTCGCCCACCAGGGGTAGCCATGTGAAGAATGCCAATAAAGCGCCGTATTTGTCGACTTTGTGCTGATATTTCTCTATGGATTCCCTTTTTACCTTGAAGTATTTTTCGAGCCATTCCCATTTGCCGAGCCTGCCGAGCCAGTAGGAAGTAAGGCCGCCCAGCCAGTTTCCAATGGCGGCGCATATTACGGCGGGCACAGGCTGCGCGCCGATAGCTAAAAAAGCCACCAGAAGCACGTCGGAGCTGAAAGGGATAAGCGTAGCGGCAAGGAAGGCTCCGATGAAAAGCCCCAGGTAGCCCCATTCCAATAAAAAGTCAACCACTTCCGTATAGTTTTTATTAAAAAATCCACATTCCGCCAAGCCTTGAAAAACGGTTCTGTGCGGCGGCGTTGTGCCCCAAGTTTATAAACGCCACCTTCCGATATAAATTTTGCGCTAAAGTATTTTTTTCAGCATTTTTATCTTTCCGTAAGGAGGATAGCGCATTTTTATGTCCATCGAGGTTTTCGAAAATACCGTACCCCGGGCATTGGAGAACGTTTGGAAAGAGTACTTTCCATGATATTTTCCCATGCCGCTCATTCCCACGCCCCCGAACGGGAGTTTGCCATTTACTATGTGCATTATGGTGTCGTTTACGCAGGCTCCTCCCGATGTGGTAGCACCCAATATCTCGATGGCATCTCTTTTCTTCCCGAAATAATAGAATGCCAGCGGTTTGTCGCGACTGTTTACGAAAGCCGTCACTTCGCTTATTTCCTCGAAAGTCATCACCGGCAGTATGGGGCCGAATATCTCCTCGCACATTAGTGGTGAATTTACGTCGACACCTTCCATTAGAGTCGGCGATATGTAGCGTTCCCCCTTATCCGTATCGTTGCCATAAATAACCGTCCCCGGGCCGGAGAGATAAGCGGCCAGACGGTCGAAAGCCTTGTCGCTTATGATGCGCGGGTAATCCGCGCCCGATTTTATATCCTCGCCGTAAAATCGGGTGACGTTTTCTTTGTATTTTTCCACGAACAGGTCTTTGACGTTTTTATGGACGAACAGGTAATCCGGGGCTATGCAGGTCTGCCCCGCATTTATAAGTTTACCCCAAGCGACCCTGCGGGCGGCGATATCTATGTCGGCATCCCTGTCCACGATACACGGGCTCTTTCCGCCAAGCTCAAGGGTGACGGGAACGAGGTTCTTCGCCGCCTCCATCATAACCGTACGGCCGAAAACGCTTCCTCCCGTAAAGAAGATATGGTCGAACTTCATTTTAAGCAGGTGTGCTGTCTGCTCATGGTCGCCGTCGAAGACGCTCACATAATTATCGGGGAAAACTTCCGAGAGCATCTTTTTTATTACGGCGCACGTGGCGGCCGAGGTGGTGGATGGTTTCAGCATTACGCAATTCCCGGCGGCAATGGCGCCCACAAGGGGATCGATAGCCAGCTGGAAAGGATAGTTCCAGGGAGCTATTATAAGTACCACTCCCTTCGGCTCGTATAGCACCCGGCTGGATGATGGGAAAATCGCAACGGGCGAACCCACCCTGTGCGGACGGGCCCAGCGCCTGATATTCTTTATCTGCGTCTTTATTTCCGAGAGGACTATACCTATTTCGGTCAGGTATGCCTCCCCCGTCGACTTATGAAGGTCTTTCCACAATGCCTCCGTAATTTCTTTTTCGTTGGTCTTTATCGCTGTAGCAAGCGCGTTCAGCGCATCTATACGTGAATTTATATCGCGCGTAACACCCGAGTTGTAAAAGCTCTTCATGCCGGCGAACCTTTCCTCCGCACCGTTTTTCATATCAGATAATTTTTAAACAGGCTCTAAAAATATGGAAAATTTCCGAGTTACCCTTATTTATGCCGGATAATCGCCTTATAGACGGTTTGAGGAGGGATATACGGCAAATACGCCCGCCTTGGAACCGGCGGGCGTATTTTTTATATAGGATCGGAATATTCTATTCCACATATGTGAAGGCTTTTGTTTCGCCTATGTCGGCAGATATTGCGTTTGTCGATTTTAGGATTTTACCATCCATATAATTGAGGTATACGACGACATTGCAATTTTCCTTGTTATAAGAGCCAAGATTAAGGGTATATTCTTTCTCCACGATACTTCCTTTTTCGAGTTTTCCGATTTTCTCACCATCAGTAGGGGTCGCGTAGTCGCGCAGCACGTTCATATGCTCGTACGTATCGTCGGTCAGCCCTTCCGGCGAAAGCTGGGGATATCCCGTAACTTTGTTTTCGACGAGGGCAACGGCAAGGTAATATTCGCCGGTTTCCGTAAGGGCCGCTTTCACTTTGACATTAACGTTATTGCCTTCCTGTATAGCCGTTACCTTAAGACCGCCCCGGGCAGGGTTGTTCTGTATAGTTCCCTCCATCGCGGCAACCACGTCGTCGAACGGGTTGTAATTCCTCAGGAGCCTGTAATAATCCCAATACGAGCGCGGGAATCCTGTTATATCGAACTTCTCCACCAACTCAGCACTGTAATCGTTCTGCATTTCATCGTCGAAATGCGGAGCTATATGCACCAGGCGTCCCGGATATGCCTTTTCAACCTCCGCGACCACGGCGGCGTAAGGGTGGCAGTATGAGCACCACGTTCCGGTAAACCTGAACAGAAGCACGGACTTAAAGAATTTCAGTGCCGGAATTTCTACCTTTTTTGTGGTCATATCGTTATATGT
>CAKUKW010000041.1 GCA_934663885.1 uncultured Tidjanibacter sp. | reverse complement strand
CATCCGGTCTTTTCGACGGCACACCAGCTCTGCGTAGACCCGGCATCCCACGAATCGAAACCCGTCGTAACGGTAACCTGAACGGACCCTCCGTCGCTCGTAAATATCACGGGTCCCCCGGGCAGTACACTCAGCGAAGGTGAATAGTCTTCACCGCAGGAATATGCTGCTGAGAGGAGGAATACTGAAACAATAATGTAAAATAGTTTTTTCATACCTAATTATTTTAAGAGATAATTTCGTCAGGAGCATTCTAACAATATCCTATAAATAGCCACGGCCGAGGGGGAAACCGGAATTTGCCCACAGTTTTTCCCGGCGCATCCTATATTTTACAAATATACTAAAAAGTTCGGATTTTAACGGCTTCAGGACATATAAAATGATTTTGGAACACTTCACGGAATCAACGCGAAAAAGATTATTTTTGTCCCCTGAATCGTACCCGCACCCATTTAGTGATATGAACAGGCAGATACTTAAACTGGCCATACCTAACATCATTTCCAATATAACCATTCCGTTATTGGGATTGGTAGGTACTATGATCGCCGGACAGTTGGGACAGGAAGCCGCAATCGGGGCACTTTCTGTCGGGGCCGCCATATTCAACATGATATACTGGACCTGCTCATTTATAAGGATGGGGACCGGCGGGCTTACAGCCCAGGCTTTCGGCGCGGGAAAAGAGAGGGAGTGCATGAACATTCTCGTCAGGTCCGCCATAGTCGCAATTGCAGTAGCGTTGGTCCTGGTGGTACTCCGCCGCCCGGTCTGGAAACTTTCGCTACTGATGATGAGCGACAACCAGGCGGTAATGGCCATGGCCGCCGAGTACTTCTTTGTGCGTATCTGGGCGGCGCCAGCCTCGATATCGCTGTTCGCCATCCACGGATGGTTCATCGGCATGCAGGATTCCAAAACGCCTATGTTCGTGTCCATAATCTCTAATGTCCTCAACATAGCCTTGAGCGCCCTGTTTGCCCTCAGGCTCGGAATGGGCATATCGGGAATCGGCTGGGCGGCGGTAATCTCGCAGTATACCGGCCTTATTGTGTCGTGGGCTTTCTGGATAATAAAATACAGGAGATACGCGAAATACGCCAGCCTGCGTGAAAGCCTGCGATGGAAACCCCTACTGGGATTCTTTAATATAAACAAGGATATATTTATCCGTTCTTTGTGCAACACCGCCGTCTACACATTCTTCACGATAGCATCCACCCGTTTCGACGCCGTGACCCTGGCCACCAATACCATCCTGATGCAGCTTTTCTATCTGTTCTCATATATTTCCGACGGATTCGGTTACGCGGCCGAAGCACTTACGGGAAAGTTCGTTGGCGCCGGGGATAAAGCCTCACTGAAGGATGCTATCAGGAAAATGTTCCGGTGGAGCGCAGTTATCGCAGCGCTTTACGTAACCGTATACATCTTTGGCTGGGAGCAGATACTGGGTCTCTTCAATGCCACTCCCGCAATTATTGAAACAGCACGTAATTATATATGGTGGATCATAGCGGTCCCCCTCCTTGGATTCGTACCTTTCCTAATCGACGGTATACTCTACGGGGCCACGCAAACCAAAATACTTCGCAATACGATAATAGTAGCTACAGCAGTATATTTCGGGCTTTTCTACGGTTTTGTAGGGAGTCTGGGCAATACGGCCATCTGGCTCGCTTTCGTATCTTATATATTCACACGCGGGGTTCTGCAGCTTGTAGTGACCCGCAACCTCAACACCGACATGCTTATGGAAGGCAGGTTCTATAAATGAACTGCCCCGGAGCAACCCCGGATAGTGCCCGATCATCTCGTTTATAAATATCGAGCGTATACGGTTGGACCCCGCACAGACTCCCTGCCGGGCCTGTATGGCAGCAACACATATTAAGCCGGGCACAAACCGCCAGGAAAAATTAAAAAGAGTATTTCATAAGATATCCGGTTTAGGCAGCATATTTTAAACAGTCCCCTTCACCTCATTCGTACCCGAATTTTTTCAACTGACGTTCCGATTCGCGCCAGTTATCGTTTACTTTGACATGTAGTTGCAGGAATACCTTTTTATCCAAAAATTTCTCCAGCTCTATCCGTGCGGCAGTACCGACTTTCTTAAGCATTTCCCCCTTATGTCCTATGATAATACCTTTCTGGGAATCACGGGCCACATAAATGGTCGCCGAGATCCTGTCTATACCCGGTTCTTCCTTATATTCGTCTATCGATATTTCCACACTGTAGGGAATTTCTTTCTGGTAGTTCAGGAAAACTTTTTCCCGTATGATCTCCGAAGCGAAAAACCGCATTGTCTTATCCGTAAGGGCGTCCTTCGGATAGAAAGCCTCGCCTTCGGGGAGAAGGCCGGTTATAGTATCGAAAAGTTTGCCTACGTTGAAATTATGCAAAGCCGAAACGGGAATCACTTCGGCCTGCGGGAGCCGCTCTTTCCAGAGGGCGGCCATAGCTTCATAAGAAGCCTGGTCGGAAAGGTCTATTTTATTGATAACGACTATTACAGGAATACCGCTGAGCTTAATTTTCCCGACCACTTTTTCAGAAGCTTCATCCCCCTTCTCGACTGTATCGGTAACATAAAGGATTATATCGGCGTCCTTGAGAGCCCCCGTCACGAATTTCATCATCGATTCCTGAAGCTTATAGTTGGGAGTAAGGATGCCGGGGGTATCGGAATAAACTATCTGGAAATCCTCACCGTTCACTATACCCATTATACGGTGGCGGGTCGTCTGTGCCTTGGATGTAATTATGGACAGCTTTTCGCCGACAAGGGCGTTCATAAGCGTCGATTTGCCCACATTAGGGTTGCCTATTATATTTACGAATCCGGATTTGTGCATATTAACGGAAGTAATTATTATTTTTAAAGATAAACTATATTTCGGAAATTAAGAAACAAATATCACATTTTTAAAGCGATATCTTAATAAAATAAATAAATTTGACGGCACCTGATTTTTTCAGGCTTCGTTTAAAATTTTATCTACGAAAAAAATTTAACCGGATTCTTACTACCTTTGCCCTCCCGATTAATAAATTTAATAACTATGGCTTCTTCCAACTTTGTCGATTACGTAAAAATATTCGCCCGCTCCGGTGCCGGAGGGCCAGGCTCGGCACATTTCAGGCGCGAGAAATACGTAGCTTACGGCGGCCCCGACGGAGGCGACGGAGGCCGGGGGGGGAGCGTAATTCTAAGGGGCAATAGCCAGTTCTGGACGCTAATCCACCTTAAATACCAGCGCCACGTCTTCGCGAAGGACGGCGAATCCGGTTCGGGAGCCCGCTCATCGGGAAAAAGCGCCGAGGATGAAATAATACAGGTACCGTTAGGTACGGTTGCACGAGATGCGGAAACCGGTGAAATAGTGGGGGAAGTAACTGAAAACGGACAGGAGCTCGTCCTGCTTCCGGGGGGACGCGGGGGGCTTGGAAACTGGCATTTCAAAAGTTCCACAAACCAGGCTCCGAGATATGCCCAGCCGGGCGATCCCAGGCAGGAAGGGGCTTTTATACTCGAACTCAAACTGCTTGCCGACGTGGGGCTGGTCGGATTTCCCAATGCCGGAAAATCCACGCTGTTATCGGTAGTGTCGGCCGCAAAACCCAAAATTGCGGATTATGCCTTTACCACTCTGGAGCCTAATCTCGGAATAGTAGAGGTACGCGACGGCCGCTCATTTGTGATGGCCGACATTCCTGGGATAATCGAGGGAGCACATGCGGGGAAGGGTCTCGGAACCCGTTTCCTGCGCCATATAGAGCGCAACTCCATGCTCCTTTTCATGGTTCCGGCTACAAGCGAAAACATAAATGAAGAATACGGCATACTCCTCAATGAACTGACGCTATACAATCCGGAGCTACTCGACAAAGAGCGTCTTATAGCAGTAACAAAATGTGACACTGTGACCGAAGAAGAGTTGGGGAAACTAAAAAAGAAACTCCCGAAAGGAATCCGGACAATATTCATATCGTCGGTAACCGGGCAGAATATCACGGAGCTCAAGGATATCCTTTGGGAAATGCTCAAGGGGGAATAGACGGGGGGCGACGGACCGGGCCACTGTATTTATGATTTTCTCCGTGAATTTTTAAAAAATATTTCTTCTCTAAAAATATAGTGAAAGCCGGGCGCAGAGCGAAGGCAAGTTTTCTTGACGGAGCTATGCCAAGGCGCATCTTATATTCTGCAATATCCATTTTTCAAATACCCCTAACCTGCAAAGGTATGGCGGCCGATTCGTTTATTACCCTCAACTGGTAATTCCCGTTAAACCACGACAACACTCCCTCTATATACAGGTTGCCGCCAGGAAGAGCAAGGGATGCGAACCGTGCGTAGGAAGAGGTTCTGACTATAAGGACATTTCCGTTATCGTCCGTAAGTATCCTGTCCGTATCTTCTCCATCATCGCACCAGGCTGTACCTTCGCCAGCTTCCGTGAACCATACATTCCTGAAAGCTACCTTACGGCATAATAACCCGGGGGCGTTATCGGCCGTCAACCACCCCAATCCCAGCTCCGGGGGCCGGAATCCCTCATCAACCAAACCCGTGTCCCTTATATGCATTGAAACGTCGGAACTGTTTATATAGCCGGTTTCATAGCTGCCCGAAGGCGTTGTTCCTAATTGGATAAGCCCGCCATACGCCCCCAATGCCAGTGATTTACAATGCACCCTGACCTTACTCCCGGTCCTGTAAACACGGAAAATATTCTCCATATCCACCTTAATCTCTATTCCCGCAGTAGAATCTTCCACTACAATAGTTTTATAAAAATTACCGAATTCGTCGCTGCTTACTACCGTTCCTGTGATAACATAGGCGCCTTCGATTACTACAGGCGTACCTCTGTAAAGCTCCTTAAGCCGTGCAACGGATATCTCTTCCGACTTCAAATACGCATAAGGAGCCGGGCCTTTACAGGAAAGCATGGATGCCGCCATACACGACACCGCTATGATAATTTTAATAAACCGCATCATTGATATCCCTCATTTTGAGTCCGAAGCATTCCCCGCCACCGATATCGAATTTACCGTATACGAGAATTCCCGACAGGCTTATTACTCCCGAAGGCATAACCTCCCCCGCGAAGTCGGCATATCCGCTCGTAACGACTGCAATATGGTTACCCGCATGGTCGTAAAAATGCCTTACTCCCTCGGCAGGCGAAGAGCCCTCCCCGCCCGGATCCGCCCATGTTAACCCCGCCTCCACCTGCTCAGCCTTAAGGCCGTCGATTCTCACAAGTTGCCCGCAGAGTTCCGCTGTCAAATCCCCTACACTCATAATCTTCGGAGCAATGACTGTATGCACGGTATCCGGGAAAACATATTTAGCCATAATTACAGGGGTACCGAAAGGCTCCACGCGGTAAAGGCTGTATGGCTCTATATGTGTTCCCAACCTTATAACCCCCTCCACACCCAGTACCGCCAGTCCTTCTGCGTATATTATTATCCTGCGGCCCGGGGAGTAAATATTGTGCAGCGGACCGAACCCCGCATTAATCTCTATGGCACCGGTTGCGTCCTGAATTACGAAAGTCCTGAAAAAATTGCCTGAAATATCAGTAGCGGTTACATAGCCTTCGAAAACAAAATCCTCATCCAGCACACGCCCTACTCCATACCCACCCTCGTGCAGGGTGGACAGGTATGCGTTGGGATTGCGTAAAGGCTTGTCGTCTCTGCCGTCCGGCTCTGCGGAACGGCTGCATCCGTACGAATACGCCGACAGCCACATCAGGTATATCAGGGCTCTTTTCATATCCTAAAAATTAATCGAAACCGTAGCAAATATGCTTCGTGGATAACAATAAGCGTAGCGCGAAGGAGCGGAAGAATAAGTACGGCTGGCTCCACTACCGCCGGCCTCTATGCGCATCTGCTCGTAACCGCCATAAATCATATTCTTGTTCCCCAACAGATTGTGTACGGCCAGTCCCGCATAGACATAACATCCCCGCAGCCTGAAACGCCTCGAAACACTCAAATCCACTGATGAAGCTGCCGGAAGCCGCTCCTGGCTTATAAATTCATTCACTGTTTCCGGTGACGAGGCCAGGCCGTATATCCGGGCGGTACGGCGTACGGGGTTGACAGCCACATACCGGCCTGTCCCGTAAACAAAGGTTGCCGTGAAGCTCCACTTATAAGTTATCGAATAAGCTGCCGAAAGAGCGAACATATTCTGCGGCGAAGCGCTACAAACCAATCCTTCTATTTGACAACGCTCATTTTCAGCCAGTAATTCCATTCCGGCAGAGCTGTAAAAGGAGGCAGTAGCATGCCGGGCGTAAATATATTCATTTAAGGAAGCGCCCGCCGTTATGGAAAAACGTTCGGTAATATCCGCTTTAAGGGCGCCTTCGATACCTGCGAACCGTTTATTTATGGCGCTCAGTGGCATAATTACATATTCCGACACCGCATTATCATAATATCTGTAAACATCTGTTCCCCCGGAAGTACGGGTATAATAAGCCGACAATTCCAGCGTCACCCTTTTCGATACCGCCCGGCTGTATCTTAGCTCCGCACCGGCGGCCGGGGTCACGGAAATGCCAGGTACAATTGAATTTCCGGATTGGGGATCCAGGAATATATCCTGGTACGAGGGCTCCATGGTGCCTGCCCATACGGCCGCCGATAATTTACCTGAAGATGAAAAACGGTATTCTCCGCGGAGTTTAATATCGCATGTAGTGAATCCTGCACGCCCCGATGCGGATAATGCGCCAGTTCCCATGATATCGCGTATTGCATTAGCCCCTTTCCGCGAAAGGGAGGCGTGGGACAATTCAGCGGCGAAACACGTAACCCATCTCCCCTGCTCTATTATTCCCGATACGTATGCAGTTGCGCAATGGCGCGGAATACCAAAATCATAACCGAACCTCTCGCCTTCGCTGATCGTCGTACGCTCGCCAGACGATATATTTTCACTGTAATGCCCGCCTCCAAGCATATCTTCCGCCCTACGGAAAAAGTCGCTATGCTCCCATGAGAATCTCAAGCCGTAGTCTATGCCGAAAACTTCAGAAAATCTCGAATTGCCCGAAACTGCGGCCTGCAAGCCGTTTGTCCTACTCACGTCTGCACCTACCATATAAACGGTTCCGCCGTCGGCACGGCGGTTGACATCATACAGTAAATTCCAGTTAACCTGTCTGATATCCGGGTTATTCCTCCATATATAGGCAAGCTCTTCAGCCTTCCGCGGGTCGGAATAATAACTCGGAAGATTTGCGTAATGATCCGGCATCGGTGATAACGCATTCCGCCATAGGAGACGGCTCCGGCTCCTTTCCGAGCGGCGGTACATAACCGATAATTTTATATGGGCGGCCCCGACTCCGAAAGCGTATGAGGCGGCCACTAATACGCTCGCATCCCTCCTCAAGTTCGAATTACGGGGTTTGCCTGAAAACCATCCCCACGAAGGATTGTAAAGGTTATCGCCCGTAAGCCGGAAAGTTTCCCCGACAGTCCAGTTCCTCATTCCCCTGTCAGAAGCCGCACCCATACCGAACAGCATAAGCTTTCCTGTACGGCCAAAATCTTTTGCTACTGCCGCCGAGGCTGTCAATGATTCCGAGAATACCCCTCCGATAAATTTATCCCGGCCGCCGCGGTATCGTGTGTTTAACGCCACACCCCATCCTTTACCAAGATCACCAGCCGCTGATAACCTGCCGCCTCTCCTGTAGTGCTCCTCCGAGTAATCGGCCCGCAGCCCTATCCCAGGCCGGGCACGGGAGGGATCCGGACTGTAAAAAGCAGAGCCGGATCCTCCGGACGCACAATCCGCGAGACTGGAGTATTCTACCATATACGGTACGGATATCCTCAATGCGGCATAAAATGAATAATCGGGATACTTGTCTGTTACGGGCGAAACATCGAGGTTTTCGAGATAATGGCTGGAATTCCTCCCGTCGTAACCCCTTTTACGGTACGAAATAAAGTTGAAATTATAGCGGCTGAGCGCCTCGAAAATAGATATGCCTGTTCCGGAATATAACGACGGCAATGAGTCGGCAACACTTTCCACGAACGATTCCCGTTCGCCGAACATCCGTTCATACTCATCGCTCATCTCCTGCGCAGAAAGAGGCAGGGCAAAGAAAAAAAGAAATATTACGGGAACTTTTTTCAGCATTTTTAAGTCTTTTCAGAGCATAAAAATACTAAAATATTCTAATATTGCTAACAACCAGCTGATTTAAATTTATTTAAACGGGATTATTTGCCCCACAGGTTTTCGGGATAGACTCCGGCATCAATAAGGGCCTTGAGTTTCGAAACCACCATAGGCCTGTCTTCCTTATAGGTCACACCAAACCAACTGGCGTCACTGGAGAGTACTTTCATACGAATCTTACCTGAATCGAGGAGTCTGTTCACCGCGTAGGGAATATAATATTCGGCCTTTGGATTGGCACCGTTCATATTGGCATCCAGGAATTTACGAAACTCCTCATCTGAATAGCCGAAGTAATCGGGCGTAAACCCGAAAAAGTTCATCGACACGACTGCATCGTCATTCAGGGGATGGTCACCATCCTGATCGCGGTAAACTATCCCGCCCCAAGTGCGTTCGACTGAGGTACGCTCGACCATGGACTCAAGGTTCCCGTCACTGTCCACGCTGCATATACCGCGCGACACCGTTCCGAAATCCGAAAGGGTATTCCCGAGCTTGTAGCCGACCATCGCGTAATAATTTCCGGTACCGGCCGCAGACCGCAGGAAACCGGCCATCACCCTGTATGCGTCCGCACCGTAAAAATCGTCCGCATTGATGGCGGCAAAAGGACCGTCGACGACTCCGGCAGCCATCATAACCGCATGGTTCGTTCCCCATGGTTTCTGCCTCCATTCGGGCAGAACGTACCCTTCAGGGAGGTATCCCAGCTCCTGGAAAGCGTAAGCAACCTTTATGCGACCACCGAAACGTTTTTCGTTGAAAACACTTTGGAAATCCTCAGCGAAATTATGCCTGATTATGAAAACAACTTTTCCGAAACCCGCCCTGGCAGCGTCGTAAACCGAATAATCGATTATAGCTTCTCCGTTCGGGCCTATGCCTTCCATCTGTTTCAGGGAGCCGTAACGCGACCCGAGGCCGGCGGCAAGTATTACGAGTGTTGGCTTTTCCATGGATACAGTCTGATTTTACGACGCAAAAGTAAAAAATATTATGATTATGCCGTACTGCGGTAAACGGCAATATAATAATAAAACCTTATCTTTGTAGAGTCCGGTTAAAAATCATCTCTCAACAGACTTATCGGATATTTTTTAGCCGGACTCTAAGATAAACGACTTGCCGCATGGAAAAAGAGAAAGAAGAGAAAAAAGAACTTTACGGAGCGGGATACCTGGTGCGCAATTTCGGCAAGAAGCACCGTATAAGCATACGCGACCAGAAATCGGACACGGAGGTGTGGTATATGTATATCAGCGCCTGGCGTATCCTTATTGCGATATTGGCAGTCCTTGTACTCATGTTTGTTGCTGTAATAGCCATTGTCGTATATACGCCTGTACTGGACAGGCTTCCCGGCAACCCGGGCATAAGGTCGCGTGAGTTGCTGATGGAGAATATCCAAAGGCTCGATTCCCTCGAAAACGAACTTAACTACCTGCAGGCATACAACAGGAACGTAACGCTGATTATGGAAGGCAGAATTCCTGAAGCTTCTGTCGACAACGAACCCGCTTCGGTACAGGATCCGAGGGCGATAGTCGCTCAATCCCTGCAGGATTCGCTTCTGCGGCTCCAGCTCGAAGGATCGGGGCGCTATGGGCTCAACACGCAGTCGCCCGCCCTGGGTGCGGGAGGTATGCCGGTGACTTTCTTCGCATCTCCCGTAGAAGGGGCTGTAACGTCTGATTTCAACCCCGCAAGCGGAATGTACGGTATCGGATACACCATTGCCGAACCACAGCAGGTCGTAGCGGCCCGCGAGGGAACCGTAATCATGAGTATGTGGACACCGTCCGACGACTACATAATACAGGTGCAACATAAGGACAACATGATCTCCATATATAAACGCAACAGCCAGTTAATGAAAGGCGTGGGCGATCATGTCGACGAAGGCGAAGCTATAGGATATGTAAACGTGAGTGGCGGAGGCGACGGCCCGCGCGAATTTATTTTCGAGATATGGTATGACGGGCGGCCGGTGGATCCCAAATCTTTCATTTCTTACTAATCCCCGCTAATGGCTAAAAAAATAGCGCTTTTAGGCTCCACAGGCTCTATCGGAATACAAACGTTGGAGATAGTGCGGGCATGCAGCGATGAATTCGAAGTGGTATCGCTTACCGCAGGCAGCAATTGGGAACTCCTTGCCCGCCAGGCCATCGAGTTCGGGGCGGACAGCGTCGCGATAGCCGACGAAAGATATTATCCGCAGCTCAGGGAAACCCTTGAAAAATATCCCGTAAAGGTATATGCCGGAGAGGACGCCGTTGCGCAAATGACCGCGGGCGGCGAAGTGGATATTGTGGTAAACGCTATCGTGGGATATGCCGGCATGATTCCGTCAGTCACTGCGGTGAAAAACGGGAAACGGCTCGCGCTGGCCAATAAGGAAAGCCTTGTGGTAGCGGGCGAGGCGATAATAGCCGCCGCCGAAGAGAACGGCGCTTCCATCATACCCATAGATTCTGAACATTCCGCCATTCTCCAATCCCTCGCTGGCGAGATATCGCCCCTGCGCAGGGTAATAATAACCGCCTCCGGAGGCCCGTTCCTGCGCACTTTGGCCACAGAACTCCCGCATGTCACACCACAGCAGGCGCTACGCCATCCGAACTGGAGTATGGGCCCTAAAATAAGCGTCGATTCCTCCACACTTATAAACAAGGGGTTCGAAGTTATAGAGGCAAAGTGGCTTTTCGGGCTCGAGCCCGAAGAGATAGAGGTACTGATACATCCCCAGTCGGTGATACACTCTATGGTCGAATTCGAGGACGGGGCGATAAAGGCTCAGTTGGGACTTCCCGACATGAGGCAGCCGATACAATACGCTCTGAAATTCCCCGTTAGGAATGATTATGGGGGCGGACGTTTCGATTTTCTTAAAAATCCCGCACTTACTTTCGAAGAGGTAGATCATAACAGGTTCCCCGGGTTGGGAATCGCTTACGAATGCATGAGGCGGGGCGGAACTGCGGCTTGTGCAATGAACGCCGCCAACGAAGTCGCGGTGGAAGCTTTTCTTCAAGGAAAAATAAAATATACGGATATAGTAAAGACAATAGAGTCAACCCTCGGCAGGATGGTTTTCATAGCCGGCCCTGGGCTCGATGATTACAAAGCCTGCGACGCCGAAGCCAGAAGCCTGGCAAAAAGTTTTATAGGGACACGGCCTGATTAATTCATTAAAATATGGATATACTTATAAAGATAGCACAATTCCTTCTCAGTTTTTCACTGCTGGTACTCGTTCATGAATTCGGCCATTTCATCTTCGCGCGCATTTTCGGCGTGAGGGTAGATAAATTCCAGATATTTTTCGGCAGATCCATCGCCTCGTTCAAAAAAGGCGATACCGAATGGGCCATAGGCTGGCTGCCATTCGGGGGCTACTGCAAAATGGCTGGCATGATCGACGAAAGCATGGATACCGAATTCACCAAAAGCAAACCGCAGAAGTGGGAGTTCCGTTCCAAACCTGCATGGCAGAGGCTCCTGGTCATGATCGGCGGTGTGCTCATGAACGTTATCCTCGCCTTCCTCATTTACGTGGGCATGAGCTACGCCTGGGGTGAAAGCTATCTTTCGACGAAGGATATGAAATACGGCTATTCATTCAGCGAACAGGCGCAGGCGATGGGCTTCCGCGACGGCGATAAAATCCTATCCATTGATGGCAAAGAAGTGGAGGACTACAACCAGATGGTAATGTCCCTTATGCTCGACCAGAAGAGCAAAGTACTGGTCGACCGCGGTGGGGAAATGGTCGAGGTAACGATTCCTGAAGGCTCCGTTATGAAAGTATTGGAGGATGCCGACTTTATTTCCCCGCGCTATCCGTTCCTTATATCTGAGGTGGTCGACGGCGGCGGAGCCGTCGCGGCCGGCATGCAGGCCGGAGACCTGTTGGTGTCGCTCGACGGCCGGCCCATGTTCTTTTTCAACGCTTACCTGAGCGCCCTCTCCGAATATTCAGGTAAA
>CAKUKW010000040.1 GCA_934663885.1 uncultured Tidjanibacter sp. | reverse complement strand
TCCTGTAGTGATACAACCGAATAAATATAATGAGAAGTACCTGGAGACCAAAGAAACGTCCATGGGACACCAGCTCGGATTATTCAAACATACCTGCAGCAACAGATAACTATGCGTATATCACACGTCGCCATATGGACCGATGAACTCGAGACGCTGAAGGAATTCTACTGTAGTTACTTCGGCGGCCGGAGTAATGAGCTATATATAAACGAGGCGAAAGGTTTTAAGTCTTACTTCATTTCGTTCGAGGGAGATACGAGCCTGGAAATAATGAGCCGTACGGATATCAGCCAAAAACCGCCTGCAGTTTATCTGGGCCTGTGCCATCTCGCCTTTCTCCTTCCTGACAGGGATTCCGTTCTCAACATGACCGGAAAGCTTGGAGAGGATGGATATGAAATTGTGGGGACGCCGAGGGTGACCGGCGACGGGTTTTTCGAAAGCGTCGTAGCAGATCCCGACGGCAACCTTATCGAACTGATGGCCGAATAACGCTTTATGACCGGTAAAGACATTCGCATAATATATATGGGTACTCCCGATTTCGCTGTCGCTCCACTGCGAGCGCTCGTCGTGAACGGGTATAATGTGGTTGCCGTGGTCACTACTCCCGATAAACAGGCAGGCAGGGGATTGAAAGTAAATGAAAGCGCAGTAAAAAAATATGCCGTTTCCGCCGCTCTTCCCGTACTTCAGCCTGAAAAGCTTAAAGATCCCGGTTTCCTGGGCAGACTTCAAAGTTACAATGCGGATCTCTTTATTGTGGTGGCCTTCCGTATGCTGCCTGAAGCAGTATGGGGAATGCCTCCCTTGGGAACTTTTAATCTTCACGCATCACTGCTGCCGCAATACAGGGGAGCAGCGCCGATAAACTGGGCCCTGATAAACGGAGAAAAAGAGAGCGGTGTCACTACTTTTTTCCTGAATAGCAAGATGGATGAAGGGGCTATAATAGGGCAGGAGAAGGTTACTGTCCTGCCGGAAGACAACGCGGGGACGCTTCATGATAAACTTATGGAAACCGGAACCGGGTTAGTTCTTGAAACAGTAGAAAGGATAGCTGAGGGAAATATCGAGCCAGAGGTTCAGAATGCGTACAATCCCGCAGATCTTAAACCGGCCCCTAAAATATTCAAGGATACCTGCCATATCGATTTTTCCATGGGTGGAGATGAAATAGTGAATCTGATAAGGGGGTTGTCTCCTTATCCGGCCGCATGGAGTGAAATGGTTTCCGAAATAGAAAATAACCCGCCAGTCCTTCTTAAAATATTTTCAGCCGGGTTCATTTCCGGTAATCAGCAGGCTAAACCGGGCACTATAGAGTCCGACGGCAGGAGTTATATAGATGTGGCATGTATCGACGGACAGATCAGGCTGGGGGACCTTCAGCCTGCCGGGAAACGGCGCATGACTGTCAGGGAATTCCTTAACGGCTTCAGGGATATCACCGACTATAGGTTTTCATAAAAATACCAAGTGGATGCATTATTCCCGCATATTCTAAGTCTGCCTTTATTCTTCAAATTACACTCGAGATGGATATCTATATACCTTTTACTTGAAGATTGTCGGCACATCGGTATATGTATATCGTTAGTCTTTAATAAGCCTGATATTTATGGACGATATCTATAATATCGCAGGTAGACATTGCTCCGGGATTAATACCATCCTCTCCCTCAGGTACGGGCATTCCTAATTTTTCAAAATGCTGCACCCATCCTTCTGTTATCATATCCGTGCCGGGCGATTTAAATGTCATCCGGTTCAGTGAGAAAACCTCTTTGCCACCGTTGGCCCTTTTAAATATCTCATATATGTATTCCGAGCAGTAATATTTATCGTCCCCCAAAGTATAGGCATGGTCATACGGAAGGCCTACCAGCTTCCTGCCTTCTTCTATGGCAGCAGGTACGAGTCTCCTGTATTCGGGTTTCAGCCTTCCTACAACTGAAACGGGGTAAGGATTGTTTTTTCCTTCAGGGTAAAGGAATTCTTCAATACGCGTGATGGTCACCAGAGGCGGAACGGCCTCAAGCACCATAGCGTTCCCGCCTTCATCTATCGCCACAATACCTACGTGGGTGAAATTATAGCCTTCAATGCTGTTGGTCACTTCCTGAATAGAATTTTCCGTTTGACTGACTCCGGATTCCTGGAAAATAATATCGCCTTCCCGGAGTGCAAATGGATGTTGCCGGCATGAAAATATTGAAAAGCATATTATTAAAAGCGAAATTTTTTTAAAGCTCATTTTAGCGCCCTTGTTAGTTATATGCAAAAATAATGTTTTTACTTCCATATTTCATGTCAAATATACTATCAATAAAAAAGACCGCTTGCTGCGGTCTTTTTTATTGATAGTTCTCAACAGTTTAGCATTTGCATGCCTGGTCCTGCGGAACTTCCTTAATAATCTCCATTCCTATGCGTATGGCTTCCTCATTCATGGGAAGAGTCTTCCACGCACGCTCCGGAAGAGATTTTTTGAGGCCTTTATAAACGTTCTCGAGAGTGACAATCGGGCGTACTTTAAGATAACCCCCGAGGATCATCGTATTGAACATACGGGTATTTCCTCTCCTTGCAGACTCTTCAGTAGCGTCTATGGTGTATATTTTAATGTCTTTGCGCTGCGGGTGACGAATGATGCCGTTGGTGTCGTAAATCAATACACCCCCCGGTTTTACGCTGTTCTCGAATTTGTCCATACTCTGCTGGTTAAGAATAATGGCCGTATCGAATTCATGCAAAATAGGAGAACTGATAGATTTGTCGCTCACGATAACGGTTACGTTTGCCGTACCGCCACGCATTTCCGGGCCGTAGGCCGGGAGCCAGCTTACCTCGAAATCCTGCATCATACCTGAGTAAGCCAATATCTTGCCGGTCGAGAGTACTCCCTGACCGCCGAATCCTGCGATAATTAATTCTTCTGTCATAGTTTCTTGGTTTTTACTCGTTAGTACTATTTCAGGACTACGCCGTCGTCTTTAATGTCTCCCAGGGGATATTCGGGAAACATGTTTTCTTCCATCCATTGGTTGGCGGCCACAGGGGTCATCTTCCAACCGCTGTTGCATGTCGAAACGATCTCCACAAAAGAGAGTCCTTTCTTAGCCATTGAATTCTCGAATGCCTTGCGGATAGCCTTTTTCGCTTTACGTACAGCAGCCGGAGTGTGTACGGACTGTCGAGTGACGTAATGGACTCCGACGAGGTTCTTTATCATGTCGCCCATTTTATACGGGAATCCGTGTACCTGGGGGTCGCGTCCGTGGGGACTCGTTGCCGTCTTCATGCCTATCATGGTGGTGGGGGCCATCTGGCCGCCGGTCATACCGTAAATAGCATTATTTATGAATATAACGGCAATATTTTCGCCGCGGTTGCAGGCGTGAATCGTCTCGGCAGTACCGATAGCCGCAAGGTCGCCGTCGCCCTGATATGTAAATACCATTTTTTCCGGGTAAACCCTTTTGACGCCGGTAGCCACAGCACATGCACGCCCGTGGGCGGCCTGCGCCCAGTCGATATGCATATAGTTGTATCCGAATACTGCGCAGCCTACGGGGGATACGCCTATAGTCTTATCCTGTATGCCCATATCTTCGATGACCTCGGCAATAAGATTGTGTACCGTACCATGGCTGCACCCCGGGCAGTAGTGCATAACCTTGTCCGTAATCACGGGTGATTTGCGGAATACCAGGTTTTCTTCTTTGATTTGAACTTCAAATTCAGCCATATCTAATTACTTTTTAATCGTTTTAACCCTAAGTTGTTCGTAAACCTCTCCCGGAGAGAATACTGCTCCGCCGGCACGTCCGTAATGCTCTACCGGAGCTTTGCCGTTAACCGCCAGGCGAACGTCTTCGACCATCTGCCCCATATTGAGCTCCGCGGTTAGGAATCCGCGTACACCGCGCTCGGCCAGATCGGAAAGCACCTTGCTCGGGAACGGATAAAGGGTAATCGGACGTATGAGGCCGACTTTAAATCCATCCTCGCGCGCCATGTCGACAGTACGGGTACATATACGTGCAGCAGAGCCGAAAGCTACGATTATGAATTCCGCATCTTCGGTCATGTATTCTTCGTAACGTACTTCCTTTTCCTTTACGATATCGTACTTTGCAAATATCTTCTGGTTGAATTTTTCCTGTCGTATAGGATCCATTTCCAGGGAGGTAATGACATGCATTTCCCTGTCGGCCGGTTTTCCGGTTAAAGCCCAATCGTTATATTTCTGAGCGATCTCCTCGTTGGTCATGCGTGGTTTCTGCTCCGAAAGGACGACTTTCTCCATCATCTGGCCGATGACGCCGTCGGTAAGGATCATAACCGGATTACGGTATTTAAACGCCAGTTCGAATGCGTCGAATACATGGTCATGCATTTCCTGTACGGAATTGGGTGCGAGTACCAGCATGTGGAAGTCGCCGTGAGCGCCGCCCTTTGTAGCCTGGAAGTAGTCGCTCTGCGCCGGCTGGATGGTTCCGAGGCCGGGACCTCCGCGCGTAACGTTCACGATTACGCAAGGAACCTCGGCTCCGGCAAGATAGCTCATGCCTTCGGACATGAGGCTGACACCGGGGCTCGAAGAGGAAGTGAGTACTTTCTTACCACAACTTCCGCCGCCGTAAACCATATTAATAGCCGAGACTTCGCTCTCAGCCTGCAATACGACCATTCCCGTCGTTTTCCAGGGTTCGAGTTCCATCAGTGTTTCCATAACCTCCGACTGGGGAGTGATAGGGTAGCCGAAATAAGCGTCGGCACCGCAACGGATCGCCGCTTCCGCGATGACCTCGTTGCCTTTCATTAGTCTGACTTCTTTCTTCATAGCCTACTCGAATTTTTGTCTGTAAACTGTAATGATACTGTCCGGACATACAATCGCGCAGTTCGCACATCCGATGCAGGCGTCCGGGTTAGCCATGTAGCAATAATTGTATCCCTTTCCGTTCACCTGGGAATTCAGGGCGAGAACGTCGCTGGGACACGCCGGGACACATACGCCGCAGCCCTTGCAGCGCTCCGTGTCTACAATGATAGTTCCTTTGATTTTAGCCATAAAATATTATGAATTGTAAAGTTTCAAGGCAATTTGCTTACAAATATACGTACATTTTCGCAATTATGATTGACTTTACAGATTATTTTTATGGGATTTACTTATACCGTTATTATTAATATAAATACGGCGGCTATTATCAGGAATTTTGCGCTGCGGATACTCAGTGTAGATTTAAAAATATGTTAAAAGGGGACGAGTATGGATTATTTTGAGTATATTTACATTGTTTATAGTTTAATATTGAACACCAGACGACCGGTTTCGCCGGTATTACATATTGCGAATAAGCCATTTATATATCCAAAATTTCTATTTAACCTAATTAATTAACTATTCCTGTTTAAGGCTGAACGGGAGCAAAGCAAAATTTTATGAAGAAAAAATTACTTTTGATCGGAGCAGTATTGTTAGGGCTCACCGCGGTCTCGTGTAACAATGACGGCAACATCCCCGATCCGGAACCTGTCAACCTGACTAACGGTTTCGCTAAGTTTATCGAAAACACAGGTGCCGATGTGGCGAAATACTATGTCGCCCTCACTACAGGCAACGGTACTTCCATCGACGACATTACGGGCCCCGGGGATATCCTGCTACTGGAACTCCTTACAGAAAACACTTCTACGGAAGATTCTTACATCTCTCCCGGAACTTATACATTCAGTAGCACTTCAACCGTAGCGGGAACGGTTCTGCTTTCTTACAATTCGCAGTTCGGAAAGGTCGGTTCTTCGGGCGATATGGATCTTAAACTTATCAACGGCGGAAGCATGACCGTCAGCGAAAGCGGCGGCGTTTACACTATCAGCGGTACTTTCACCGAGCCCGGAGGGGAAGAGTTCGACTTCAACTATAGCGGAGCGATAACTTTCCCGGCGAAGCCCCTTTCGATGACAAATATCGACGTGCTTTACATAGGCCTTAAGGGCTGGACTAACCATAACCATTATGTAGTTAAGTTCACCAATGACGCAGGCGACGAGGTGAGTATTTTCCTCGACGGTTTCAAGACCTATTTCTACGACGGCATCAATCCCGATACTTACGTTTACTCCGCTACGCTTAACACCAATTCCAGTTTTGGCAACGGCGATTCGCAGCTCGTTAAATCCGATGACAGTTATTTTATGTTCGAAGGAATCAGGAAACCTATCACCGGAGGACAGGTAGAGATTACCAAGCAGGGCGTAAACTTTCTGATTACCGGCGAAGTCGAAAGCCAGGACGGCACAGAATACAAATTCCAGTATGCCGGAACGATGCCTATGAAGAAAGCCAAGTTGAACCTTAATTACGCCATAGGTGAATACGGCGGCAATTACCCGTGGGTAGGAGACCCGGACGGCCCCCAGCAGGAAGATGTTCCCATGTACGATATAGTGCTGTCCAACCTTGACATAGATGGTTTCTCGGGCCCGTACTACAACTGCCCCGGAGAATCTGTAAGCTTTGTTTTCGGCGGCACGTATGAAGACAACGGTACGCTCGACCCCATCAATTACCTTCAGAAATTTGTTCCTGCGGGAGAATATGTTTACGCAGCCGATGAAGAAGCTACCGAAAGTTACGGTATAGGTAAGGTATGGCCGTATTGGGGCGATTGGTGGAATGAGACACAGTTCGTAGATGACGACGGAGACCCTTCCAAGGACAAAATGGCTGACTCCAGGTTTGAAGTTACGGTAGGCGCAGAGACGGCCAACGGTTACATTCATACTATTACGGGATCTATAACCACGGCCAACGGCGTCGAGATAGAATTCACATTCGAAGGACCTATTAAATTAGAAGCCAGGGGCAATACCATCCGTCCCCGTAGCACTTTGACCGGAGACTATGCAATGCGGCCCCTGACACAGGCTTATTTCGCTGACTTAGGCGAAGAAGACACCGATCTTTATTATGGAGAATTATATCTTGGCACTGCTGACTCCGATCCGCTTGGACTCGAACCTGAAAACGGTGAATTTATACTCCTTTCGATGTTCAGGAGTGACGAAGACGACTTGCTGCCTGTCGGAAATAACCATTTCACTATTGGTCGCTACGATGAATATTTGGCGATGACGATAAACAGGCCGCTGCAGGATGAACTTTGGGACTCTTCATGGCTGTGGGGAAATAACTGGGATATGGACGTGCCTATTTTCGGCGTGGAAAGCATCTCGATATCGAAAGCCCCGGGCGGAATTTACACTATAAATTACGTCTTCCTGGACGACGCGCTGCCTCCGCACAGGATCACCGGCTCCTATACCGGCGAGATTTTGGATTACTGGGATGAAGAAACGCCCATCAACGCTCCTGCGCGTAATTATGTCGAAAAACTTACCGAAAGGAAACCGGCTAAACCCATTGGGAAAACAGAAGTAAGAAAAGCCGCTAAGCTTTAATACAAGCTATTTAACAATAAAAAACACCGTGGAAAATCCACGGTGTTTTTTATTGTTACCATCTTTATGCCGCTCCCCGTTAACAGTTAACCGGAAGGGCCGGGAATATTACTCTGCCTTAATATTATTCAGCGCGTTGTCGAGCCGGATAAGAGTTTCCTCCTTGCCTATAACCTCGCACATTTCGTACATACTGAAACCCTTGCTTGCGCCTACGATGGCAAGCCTGAAGGCGTTCATTATCTGGCTCATGGAGATCCCGTTCTCCACAATCCACGCATGGCAGGCAGCCTCCGTATTTTCATGGGAGAAATCATCTATGGATGCGAGGAGGTTACGCAGTCCGGCTATATGAGCAGGGTTGTCACCTTTCCAGTACTTCCTGACGGTTTTTTCCTCATATTCCGCCGGGCGTTCGAAAAGAAAATACGAAAGCTCCCAGAAATCACTTACGAACGTAGCCCGGCTTTTTATATATCCGGCGATGTCCGCGGCCTTTTGGGGCGTTATATCGTATCCGTGTCCTGCTACTATCGGCACGTATGCTTGTCCCAGTTCGGCATCGTTCCTGACGTGCATGTATTGCGCATTGAACCAACGTGCTTTGTCGGGGTTGAACCTCGCGCCAGATTTGCTTACCCTGTCGAGCGAGAACCGCTCGATTAGTTCTTCCATTGAGAATATCTCCTGCTCGGTTCCGGGATTCCAGCCCAGCAGGGCGAGCATGTTGATGAACGCATCAGGGAAATATCCGTCCTCCCGGTATCCTCGCGAGACCTCCGCGGTCCCGGGCGATTTCCATTCGAGAGGGAATACTGGGAATCCCAGTTTGTCTCCGTCGCGTTTACTTAGTTTTCCCTGGCCTGTCGGTTTCAGCAACAATGGCAAATGGGCGAAAAGGGGCTGGCTTGCGGTCCATCCGAACGCCTTATAAAGCAGGTAGTGTAGGGGTAGGGAAGGTAGCCATTCCTCGCCGCGGATAACATGGGATATTTCCATCAGGTGGTCATCGACTATGTTCGCCAGGTGATATGTGGCAAGCCCGTCGGCCGATTTAAAAAGCACCTTGTCGTCGAGCGTGGAGGTATTAACGCTGATATGTCCGCGTATAAGGTCGTCCATTTCCACCGTTTCGTTCTCCGGCATCATGAACCTTATGACCCACTGCTCGCCGGCATCAATCCTGCGCTTAACCTCTTCCCCCGAAAAGTTGAGCGAAGTGGCGAGTTTGCCGCGCACGGTATAATTATATGAAAAAACTTCGCCCTTTGCTTCTTCTTCCGCCCGAAGGGCATCGAGTTCTTCGGGAGTATCGAAAGCATAGTATGCATTTCCTGATTCGACGAGCTGCAGTGCATATTCAAGGTATATATCCTTTCGCTCACTCTGCCTGTACGGGCCGTATTTCCCTCCTTCACGGACGCCTTCATCAACCTTTATGCCGCACCACTCCATCGAATCGAGGATATATTCTTCGGCACCCGGCACCCACCGTGCCGAATCGGTGTCTTCTATTCTGATAATAAAATCACCGCCCCTCTGACGCGCGAAAAGATAATTGTATAATGCCGTACGGACGCCGCCGATATGGAGCGGCCCCGTGGGACTTGGTGCGAAACGAACCCTTACTTTCCTTTCCATTCAATATATTGTTTTACTTGTTTCCATGGCCATGCCCTCCCGGATGACCGCCGTGATGCCCACTTCCGTGGGAAGGTATTCCTACGGGGTGGCCGTGGGGCATCCGCGCAGGAGCGGGCTCTATCTCCATGTGGATGACAGGATAAGGTTTGCCTTCGCCGTCGATGGGCGAAGAGCCTGTTTCCCTGAATCCGTATTTCCTGTAAAAATCCACCGCAGCGGTATTCTGGGCGTTGACATCTACTTTTGTGACGTAACGCTCCTTTACAGCAAAATCGAGCAGTGTTTTTCCTATTCCTTTGCCTCGTTCGCCCACGAAAAGCATCTCCAGTTTATCTCCTTTTATTCCCGCGAACCCCGCAATTTTACCGTCAGTATATTCGAATATGAACAGTTGAAGGCCGTCGAAATACGAAGGCAATTCTGAGCGGTAAAACGCGAAATCTTCCGGTGACAGGAAATAGTGTGTTTCCGCAACAGCCTTTTCCCATATACCGGCCAGCGTATCGCAGTCGTTAAGGTGTGCTCTTTTGATCCTGTACATAATATCCGGTTTTATAGGTGAGCGACTATACATTGAAAAGGAAATGCATGATATCGCCATCCTGAACGACGTACTCTTTCCCTTCAATGGCTATTTTCCCGGCTTCGCGAACGGCCTTCTCGCTGCCCAGCGAAACGTAATCATCATATTTAATGACCTCAGCGCGTATAAAGCCCCGCTCGAAATCCGTATGGATTATCCCGGCAGCCTGCGGCGCTTTCATTCCGCGCGTAAAAGTCCACGCCCGCGATTCGTCCGGGCCAGTAGTGAAATACGTCTGCAGGTCGAGTAACTTGTAAGCGGTTTTAATAAGGCGCCCTACACCGGACTCAGTCAGCCCAAGGTCAGAAAGGAACATAGCCCTTTCTTCATGGTCCTCCAGTTCGGCTATGTCCGCTTCCGTAGCGGCCGCGACCACAAGAAGCTCGGCATTTTCGCCTTTTATCGCCTCCCTGACAGAATCTACGTATTTATTCCCGCTTGCGGCGCTGGACTCATCCACATTACATACATACAACACCGGTTTGTCGGTAAGAAGACTCAGGTCGGTCATGAATTTACGGTCTTCTTTGTCGAGTTCGACGCTGCGGGCAGCCTTACCCTTTTCCAGCGCTTCCTTATAACGTAAAAGTATATCCCACTGGCGTTTGGCATTTTTGTCGCCGCCGGTCTGCGCCTGTTTTTGAACTTTGGAAATACGGTTGTCTACTGTTTCGAGGTCTTTTATTATGAGTTCGTAATCGATTATCTCTTTGTCGCGTACAGGGTCGACGCTCCCGTCCACATGGGTTACGTTGTCATTTTCGAAGCACCTGAGCACGTGTATGATAGCGTCTGTATTCCTTATATTGCCGAGAAACTTATTCCCGAGCCCTTCGCCTTTGGATGCGCCCTTCACCAATCCCGCTATATCCACTATTTCGACAGTGGTCGGAACGACTTTTTTAGGGTTATCTATCCGCGCCAACTCCATAAGGCGGTCATCAGGAACGGTAATCACGCCTACGTTGGGTTCGATGGTGCAGAAAGGGAAATTGGCCGCCTGCGCCCTGGCGTTTGAAAGACAGTTGAAAAGCGTCGACTTGCCGACGTTGGGTAAACCCACGATTCCGCATTGTAATGCCATAGTTTACATTTTTATTCGGCGGCAAAGATAACGATTATCCCGGTAAATAACAGTCCTTCTGTCCGATTTTAACCCGTCATTCTCCAATGAAAACCAAAAAGTAGTATCTTTGGAAAATAAATGCAAAAATCTCACGCCATGGATTTTAAGAATATCACAGAAGAGCTGCAAATAGTAAAGATGATAGTGTCCCGATGGGGGAATAAATATAATATAAGCCCGCTGGAACACACTCTTGTCATGGATAAGTTAAAAGCCGTATTGGCCGAACTCGTCCCTGTGGAGTCCGATCCTTTATTGTTTTCGGACAAAAAGGAGGAGCGTGCCCCTGACCCAACTATTACTGCGGTGCAGGAAGACGATATTCCTACCATGAGCGAAATAGAAAGGGAGATCATTATGCATGAAATGGGCGGACTGCCAGACAGGATGGTCGACGACGAGGCCGCAGCGTATGGAAAGCGCCGAAGCGAAAGGCAATCGTTGAAGTCGCTATATTACGACGAAAAAATGACGCCCGATGAAAAAGCCATTCAGGTCGCCTCCGAGCAGACGATTAGCGAAATGGCAGCCGAGATAAACCGCACAATGGATGAGGAAGAGGACGATATGAAATCATCGGTTACGGGGCCTAAGAAGGTTTTGGGCGACGTTATAAACTCCGAGACAAGAACTATTTCCGATACCTACAAGCCGAAAGACAACGGCATAGTATCCAATATAACCTCGAAAGAAACACTTCGCAAGGCTATAGGCCTTAACGACAGGTATCTTCTGACACGAGATCTTTTCCGCGGCGATTCGGCTCTTTACGAAGAAACGCTCATGAAGCTGGATTCGTTCGACGACCTCAATGACGCCATGCTCTACATTCACGACAATTTCCACTGGGATCCCAACGGTGAAGGTTCCAAACTGATAGTGGAGCTGCTTGTCAACAAATTGTCGTAAGCCATAGCGCCATGTCTAAACTTTATATTGTCCCCACTCCGATAGGCAACCTTGAAGATATAACCCTCCGTGCCTTGCGCATACTCAAGGAGGCAGATGTAGTTTTGGCTGAAGATACACGAACTTCGGGCATACTGCTCAAACACTTTGAAATAAAGAACCAGTTGGTGTCACACCATAAGTTTAATGAGCACCAAACCGCCGATGCCTTTGCAGCCCGTATGGCAGCAGGCGAGGTAATGGCACTCATCTCAGATGCAGGAACTCCAGGCATATCCGATCCAGGCTTTATGTTAGTGCGTGCTTGTGTGGCACGTGGTGTAACCGTGCAATGCCTTCCAGGCGCAACAGCCTTTGTACCAGCTTTGGTATCAACGGGTTTACCTTGTGAGCGTTTTACCTTCGAAGGCTATTTGCCACAGAAAAAAGGTCGTGCCACGCGTTTGGCATCGTTGGCAGAGGAACCTCGCACCATGATATTCTATGAGTCTCCTTATCGTGTGGTAAAAACACTCACGCAGTTTGCCGAAGTGTTTGGGGCAGAACGTCGTTGCTCAGCATGTCGTGAAA
>CAKUKW010000039.1 GCA_934663885.1 uncultured Tidjanibacter sp. | reverse complement strand
GACTATCCCCTTATGCCATGCGCCGGGTGATACCATATCGTAAAAATCAAGCTGCGTCGACTCCTCTATTATAGCGTCGGGGGCCGAAGAGGAGCCTCCCCCGTAAGAAGAAGTCACATCCCACGGAACCGAGAGCAGGTGCAGCAGCGCCTCTTTATCGGTAAACGTAAATCCGAAGTAATTACCGTTGCGGATACCCACCCCGTCGGGGTCAAAATTATTTTTTCTCATATCCTGCGCATATATGACTGTTATGACTGTCTGCAATGGGGCCCCAAAACCGGCCCGCATTGCAAAGATAAGAAAAAAGCGGTGTGTAAACCGTGCCATTCAAATACCCTATAAGAAAGATCCTGTCAATGAAATAATGAAGGATCAGGAAAACTATCGCAATTAAATGCAAAAAAATATTGGAAATGTTTTGGAAAGTCCAATATTATATATATTTTTGTACTGCACACAATAACTGAAGCGGCCGAGCGTTTATTTAGTGAACCGCAATCATTATTAACGCTGATGGTTGTTTTAGTGATTCTTTCATAATCAGTATTTTAAGTTGGGGGTTCCCGTAGTCGTGAGACTGTGGGAACTATTTTTTTGCCCGATTGCCTCACTAAGCAATATTGGTGCTATTTTAGGCCGGATCCGTTCATGCATACAAAAAAGGGCAATCCTTATGGATTGCCCCGGAAAAATGCTCCTTTGAAAATAAACTTTACTTTAAATAATTAGGCTGATATTTAGAAAGCAAAGATTGTCAATAAGTTGGGAGTCCTCAATCACATATATAATTCTCTCTATAATCTTTTTGTAGGTCCTAGTTGTCGTATTCCCCTTCACCCTCGTAGCCGGTTCCGAATATTTTAATTGTGTATTTGCCCGTTATATCGGGAATCGGAATGAGAGCAGTGGGATTGGTGGTGTAGTCCACCTCAACAGTAGCAATAAGGCCCAGTTCCGAATGATATATGTACACGACAATATCATCCACTTCATTGATGAAGTTAAGGAAAAGCTGGCCTGAATCAAGATCGATCTGACCCGTAACGAAATCGGATAAACCGAATGCACGGTTTATTCCTTCTTCTGGTCCGTTTCCTGCAGGGTTGTTAGGTTTAACAATATCCTTTATAGGCACAGTAGGCTTAGTAGGAGGAGGAGTAGGAGGAGGATTCGTTGCGGCGACAAAGCCTGCGGTCACGAATGAAAGGACCGCGATCAATAAAACAAAGAACTTGGTTTTCATAGCAGGGTAGTAATTTGGTGTAGATATTCCGGATATCCTTGTATGCAAAGTTATCATTAAAAAACATACCTTGGCCCGATTTTGCCATAAATCTCACCTTATAGGGCATCTACTACATGGCTGTATATCAATGCATTTAATAGTATTTTTCATTATACCCCCGGATTTATACATTCAACTAATTAAAAATCAAATATTTAAAGTTACATCGCTAAATACCAGCATTTTTATTACTTTTGCAGTATCGCGACTGATCCTTATCTTTGCCCCTGATTTTATAAAGCGGCCAGATTACATTGTATGAATAACACTATCCTGAAAACTCGGAAGCATCTACTAAGCTGTGCTGTCATTGCACTGTTTCTATCCTTTCTTGGCTGTAACCCTACAAAAGAAACCGTCGAAGCCCTCGATACCGCCGAGACATTGATGAGTGAAAGGCCCGACAGCGCTTTGCAGATATTGCAGGAGATACAAACCGGCACCCTGCGTTCGAAAAGGGAAAAAGCGAGGTATTCACTTCTCCTTACCCAGATACGCGAAAAGAAGTGGGTAAAGCACACTTCCGACTCCGCCATCAACATAGCCGTCGCTTACTATTCAAAGAGGGGTACCGACCTTGAGAAAGCTAAGGCATATCATCTTCAGGGAAGGGTATACCAGGATATGGACAGCCTCAGGCCTGCGGTTACGGGATTACTTACAGCGGCCAAGTATTCCGAGAAGATAGCCGACGACAGGCTGAGTGGACAGATATACGGCTACCTGGGAGAAATCTATCAGAAGCAATACGACTTCGGGAGGGCCGAAAAGATGATAAATACGTCGATAGGATATTTCGAACTGGCCGGTGACGATTACAATATAGCGTACATGACTTATCTGCTGGCGCACAACTATATGTTCGAGGACAGGTATGAGGAGTCCCTGGATAAATACCGGGAAGCTATGGAAATGTTTATCGAACTGGGTAAAACCAACATGATAATTAACACTGCCGGGTCGATAGCCGGCGTCTATTACTGGAATTTGAATGATCTCGATGCGGCGCTTGCCGAGCTGAACAGCGTTTATGAGAAGTACAATAACGGGAAGATACCTCAGCATCATTATCCCGTTATGAGCCAATATAAGCGCGCGAACGGGGAAATCGACGAAGCAATCTCTTTAATGGAGGATTATGTGGCTACCATTCCTGAAACCAAGTATACTTCTTTTGTGGGTTCTTACTTGATGCTGGCCCAGTATGAAGAGGCGCGCGGTAACCATGTTAAAGCGAACGAATATTACCGAAAGCACGCGGAAGTTAGCGACCAATGGAGGGAAGAGGAAAAAGAAAACCTAATCGCGGCTATAGAGCAGCGTTTCGAACAGCAGGAGCTCCGGAAAGAATACGCCGCTTTTCAGAGGATCTCCAACATGCGCAACATAATCATAATATTGATATTCCTGATATTCCTGCTCATACTTCTGCGCATCAAGGTCAACAGGGAAAGGGTGATCGAGGAGAAAAACAGGAATATAGACGAACTCGAATCCTACATAGACAGCCTGAACGACCAATCCGACGAACTTACCGAGCTGAAGTCGAGGCTCTCTGTAATCCTCAACGAAAAAGACGAAAAGGAGAGGCGCCTGAAAGAGGCGCTGAACAACAAAGTGCTGCACCTGCAAAAACTGCTGGAACTGGCCAGCCTTTACAGCAATAACTCCGAACTATTCCACAAAAGATACAAAAAGGATCTGTGGATAGAGTCGAAAAGCCAATACTTCGACGACATGCACGATATTATCAACGATAAATACTTCGGCATTATCGACGAGTTGAAAACCAAATATCCCGACCTGAACGAAGAAGACCTCAACCTTTGCTGCCTGATATGCTTCGGGCTGTCGAATAACCAGATAAGCATGCTGTTCGGGCACACCAACCCGAATTCCATATTCACCAAACGACATAAGCTCCGGAAAAAGCTTGGTCTCTGGGCAAGCGATATTTCACTTGAGGACTTTATCCGGGAGACAATAGAAGAGCTTTCCAAGAAAAGGGCCGCGGCGACTGCATAAAGGCAACACTTCAGCCAATCCTTAAACGTAGAATATATTATACCGAAGCCCCTATTTTTCATCGGGGCTTCGGTATAGTTATGATATAGAAACTCTTACTCCCATTCGATGGTCGCGGGCGGCTTGGAGCTTATATCGTATACCACCCGGTTTATGCCGCGCACCTTATTTATTATATCGTTCGAGACCTTAGCGAGAAATTCGTAAGGCAGGTGTACCCAGTCGGCCGTCATGCCGTCAGTGGAGTTAACCGCCCTCAGGGCGACACAATTCTCGTAAGTCCGTTCGTCACCCATAACGCCCACGCTCTGCACGGGCAGAAGGATAGTACACGCCTGCCATACCTTGTCATAAAGGCCGCTCTCGCGCAGACCGTCCATGTATATCTTGTCGGCATCCTGCAATATCCTCACCTTTTCGGGGGTCACTTCCCCCAGGATGCGGATACCCAGGCCGGGGCCGGGGAAAGGATGCCGTCCGAGAAGTGACGGGTCGAGGCCCAGCGTGCGCCCTACCCTGCGCACTTCGTCCTTGAAGAGAAGGCGCAGAGGCTCCACTATACGCAGATGCATCTTTTCTGGTAACCCTCCCACATTATGGTGCGACTTAATTGTTGCGGAGGGGCCGTTTACAGAGATCGATTCTATAACGTCGGGGTAAATAGTACCCTGTGCCAGCCATTTTACATCCTTGAGAGCCATTGCCTCCTCATTGAAAACCTCGATAAAGTCGCGGCCTATTACTTTGCGTTTCGCCTCCGGTTCCGTTATGCCCTGGAGGTCGGCAAGGAACCTGTCGCCAGCATTTACGCCCTTGACATTGAGGCCCATATTTTTATAGGACTCCAAAACATCTTCGAATTCGTTCTTACGGAGCAGTCCGGTGTCCACGAAAATGCAGTAAAGGTTTTTCCCGACGGCCTTGTGCAGGAGCATCGCGGCAACCGACGAATCGACTCCCCCCGAGAGGCCGAGAACGACCTTGTCGCCGCCGAGCTTTTCTTTCAACTCACGGACGGAGCTCTCCACGAAAGACTCGGGGCTCCAGTCCTGCCTGCATCCGCATATCCACACGCAGAAGTTCTTCAGGAGTTGCAATCCGTCCGTAGAGTGGTAAACTTCGGGATGGAACTGTATTCCCCACGTCTGCTCCCTGTCTACGCGGAAAGCGGCGTTCCGGACGTCGTTTGTGCTCGCCGTAACATGAAAATCCGAGGGAAGCGAGGTAATGGTATCGCCATGCGACATCCAAACCTGCGTCATTTCTGGCATATCCCTCAGCAGAGCGTCGTCAAGGTCGGTGATCAGCAACTTCGCCCGGCCGTACTCCCTGCTGTCCGACGCTTCAACCGAACCGCCGTAATTCTGCGCCAGCCACTGCGCCCCGTAGCATACTCCCAGCAGCGGAAGCTTGCCTTTTATATGCGAAAGGTCGGGATGCGGTGCATCCTTATCCCGTACCGAAAAAGGACTCCCCGAAAGGATGACGCCTTTAAAGTTCGGCCCCAGTTCTGGAATTTTATTATATGGGTGAATCTCGCAGTAGATGTTGAGCTCACGCACCCTGCGCGCTATTAACTGCGTATACTGCGATCCGAAATCGAGGATCAGAATGGTTTCCTGCATATAATCTTAAGTGAATTATGTCATAATAAAAAGCATGCCGCCAGATGAGGACGGCAATGCGCTAATCGAACCTATAGGGATTACGCCCCTTACCCCAGCACCACCCGATATAAGCTATGCCGAGGAGCATAAGTACTACCGAAAACCCAGCCCAGTATCCCGACCAATAATCCGAAAGGTTCTCAAAGAATATCCTTGTCACGGAAGAGACGATCAGGCCCAGCGGCAGGCTCAGGGCGAACAGTATTCTGATTACCCGTCGAGAATTAATACCCTCCATCTTATCGTTTCCCATAGTTACTGTCCCCTCGAATAGTTCGGCGCTTCGCTCGTTATCGTTACGTCATGGGGATGGTTCTCGATAACCCCTGAAGAAGTTATCTTGATAAACTTGGCGTTTTTGAGTGTTTCGAGGTCGGGCGCGCCGCAGTATCCCATGCCCGACTTGAGCCCGCCTAAAAGCTGGTAAACAGTTTCGCCCAGGTGGCCCTTGAACGGAACCCTGGCAACGATGCCTTCCGGTACGAATTTGCTTGACTCCTTGGTATCACCCTGGAAATAACGGTCCTTCGAGCCGCTGTTCATGGCCTCTATAGAGCCCATACCCCGGTATGATTTGAATTTGCGGCCGTTATATATTATCGTTTCGCCGGGCGATTCTTCGACGCCGGCCAGCATGGAGCCTATCATCACGCAGTCGCCTCCGGCGGCGAGAGCCTTGACGATATCACCCGAATAGCGCAGTCCTCCGTCGGCAATTACCGGTATCCCCGTCCCTTTCAGCGCCGCGGCGACACTGTAAATAGCCGTCAACTGTGGAACTCCGACCCCTGCCACAACCCTCGTGGTACAGATAGAGCCGGGCCCGATACCCACTTTTATGCCGTCGGCCCCTGCTTCAGCCAGATATTTTGCGGCCTCTCCGGTAGCTATGTTTCCTACCACCACGTCCAGTCCCGGGAAAGCCTCTTTGACTTTTTTCAGCGTAACTATCACATTTTTACTGTGCCCGTGAGCGGTGTCTATAACCACCGCATCCACATCCTCGTCATAAAGGGCCTTAACCCTGTCCAGCACGTCGGCGGTTACACCCACGCCGGCGGCAACCCTGAGGCGCCCTTTAGAATCCTTGCAGGCGTTCGGGTTATCTTTTATCTTCGTAATGTCCCTGTACGTGATGAGCCCTACGAGCTTACCCTCTTTATCTATCACCGGAAGTTTCTCGATCTTATGCTTAAGGAGCATATCGGCCGCCTTCTGAAGGTCGGAATCCATCGTCGTAACCAGGTTTTCGCTGGTCATGACGTCCCCTATCTTGCGGCCCCCGTCTTTCTGGAACCTAAGGTCGCGGTTGGTAACTATACCTATCAGTTTCCTGCCGCCGTCGACCACTGGAATGCCTCCGATCTTATTCTCCTTCATCATTCGCAGCGCGTCGTCGACGCTCTCTTCGCGCGAGATGGTAACAGGATCGTAGATCATGCCGTTCTCGGCGCGCTTGACCCTGCGGACATGCGCGGCCTGCTCTGCTATCGACATATTTTTATGGATTACTCCTATACCTCCCTCCCTGGCAAGCGCTATGGCGAGCGGGGCCTCGGTAACGGTATCCATTGCTGCAGAAACGATAGGGATATTTATGAAAATATTTTTGGAGAAGCGAGTCTTTACACTGACATCGCGGGCAACAACCTCCGAATAGGCAGGCACCAGAAGAACATCGTCGAACGTCAACCCTTCCGGTAATACTCTTTCATCTATAAAGGACATATAATTACGGATTTGTTGCCCGCAAAAATAACATTTTTTTGCGACATAATTTACAAGAATCCACTTTGAATTCTATAATCTCTTTCTTTTCTGCTCTTTTTCGTCTGTTTATTCCCCAAAAACCGTTATACAGAAATTCCGGAAAGTGGTCGGTATAACGTACTATTGACTTTGTTAATTAACATTTTTACAGGAAGTTATTCCCTCGAATAAACGGCCGGATATTTATCCGATTCTTGATCTGTTATGCAGTAATTCTGAAATTCCGGGATTTCAAAAGGCTCACCGAAAGCAGCCTTTAAAACAGTAGTGATAACATCGTTAAAATTGAGCTCCACCCCGTTGGCCGTAATTGCAACCGAAATATTGCTATCGGGGAAATAAACAAGCCATGACTTAAAACCCTGAAGCCCGCCCTGAATCCAAAATCCTTTTCTGCCGGAAAAAGACATTTCAAAAAGTCCCATTCCATAACCGTCTCTCAAGGTTTTCATTTGCTGCAAACTTTCCGTAGAAACTAATTCCCCGTTGAAAAGAGAATTGCTGAACATCGTCAGGTCAAAGGCATTGGAAACTATACCCGCCGCTCCCAAAAGCACGGTCCAATCCATTACAGGCTGTTTTATCCAGCCACTATGGCTATAGGAATAACATGCGTTATTATCAATATTTTCTCCTGAACAGGTGTTTTTCAATCCTGCCGGTTCAATTATTTTTTCTTCAAGAATTTCCGGATATGGCTTTTCATATATTCTCTCGAGGACATAACTTAATAGGAAAAAACCCGTGTTGATGTAAGCGGTCTGCGAATCAGGCTCGAAATCGCTTCCTGCCTTCGATATGATTTCAATCATCTGCCTCTCCGTACGGGGTTGTGTCCAGTCGATTGAGTCATTCCACATTATATCGGGCAATCCGCTTCTATGGTAAAGTATCTGCTCTATCGTTATCCTGCGGGAATTTTCTATCGTAGGAAAAAAATGAAATAAGGTTTGATCAGGTTGCAATTTATTTTCTTCGATTGCCTTAAGGCACAATACTGTTGTGAATGTTTTAGATACCGAGGCAATTCCGTATTTCGAATTCTCATCCGCTTTTAAATTATTTTGGATGTCTGCAAACCCGACAGTTTTCGCATATACCACTTCCTTGTTGCGGGATATGGCGACGCTTCCCATAAATTTGTTATTGCCTGCAAGTGTCTCTAAGTAGCTGTCTATCTTTGTTTTGTCAATGTTTTGGGACCACCCGGCAATACTTATTAAACTCACAACCAATGATAATAATAATTTTTCTTTCATTCTTCTCCAATTTTTTCTCTTACATGAAAATAATCGCTGCTGTCAAAATTCTATCTGCCTGCTTTTCGTGTCAATGAATGTAAAACAATTCAGGTAAAAGCGTATCTGGACAGTATTAACTAAATTAAAAGAGCTCTCGGGTGAGAATTATGTTTTAAATGATTTTCCCGGACAGACCGATAGAATGGCGAACCCATGCAAGGGCAACCTCGCTGAATATCATTGGGAAAGACATCTATTCGCTCTTTTGTAACGCGAGCATCCTGTCGTGCAGCTCCTCGGCGATACGCTGCTTTTCTTCTTTGTGGTCGCTGCCGGGGGTATATTGCACAGGGTTTCCTATACGGAACGTCCGGCCGACCTTATTGGCGTATATGGGATAGAATTTCAGCGCTTTCCCGGTTTTCTCGTAATAAAGCTGGCCGATGTTGGCGAACCCCGTATAAAGGCTTCCCACCGTGCGTCGCTCGTGGGCGACCGTAATCTTGTTTTTCTTTTTGACACGCTTTGGTTTCTCGGGGAATATAAGGACGTTGTCGCCTTCGGAGAGTACCTTTACCGTTTCGTCGAAAGTGGCCACCGCGGCCTGGGCGCTGCGCTTATCGACAGGAATGGGATTGAACGAGTTAAGAGCCCAGGTGACCGGGCGCGCGACCGTCCGGCTCAGCCATTTTAAAAACCGCTTGGGCAGCCAGTTTACCTTATACAGCTCCCTGTCGTATATCTCCTTCGCGCACAGGTCCAGATCTATCATTTTAAGGTCTACCCAGGGCCGGAAATAAGTCGGCAGGTATATCACCGCAGCTATAGGGCCGTAGAAAAGACCGTGGTTGCAGACGAATATCGAAGGAAAATCCTCCCTCTCCATATTTTCAACCCCTTCCACCCGCAGGCGCAGGAAAGGCCGGACGAATGCTGCGATTATCTTGACGCCGAACCGTACGCGGCTCTTTTCGACAAAGGTTTTCTTTAAGTTCTGTTTGGTCGTCCTGTTACGGCTGGCGCCCTGTTCATAATTCTCCAGCTTCTGCCGGCTCCGCTTATCCAAAGGCTGTTTCAAAGCGAACAACACGGCGACTAGCATAAAGAGAACCGGGAGCTGTATCATCATATCCCTGAGCGAACCGGGCAGCTCGGCATTCTTGAATGTAGGAATCACGAAAGTCCAGAAAGTCAGTACGACCAGCATGACGGAATTTGAAATAATGACGGCTATCATCTGGGTCAGCAGGCCGCGGAAATAGAGGTCACGGTCCGACACTTTCCTGTCCGCTATGCGGGCTACCATTTTGAAATCGTTGTTGTAACGGTTAGTTACGGAAGTTATGCAGGCAAGTCCGAATCCCCATACCATGGTCCACAGCGCGCTGTTCATAAGGGCCGAGGTACGGTACATCTGAACCGAACCGAGAATCCAGAGCGCGGCACCGATAATGAACATATTGAGGCTAAGCACTCTGCCGCTCTTATTTACCACCCATGTAAATATCTCGGAACTGAATATTACCACTACCAGCCAGACGGCCATCATAAGGTACGCAGTCTCGACGAAAGCCGTCTGTGCGAAACTCACGTAACATATATACATTAGTATACCAAGGCTGAAGGCGATTTGGGAGTACAGGTTCATATTGGAGAAGAGCCTGTATGACGCAATTCCTCCCATCTTGTCCTTCAGCCGCGCGTTGCGCATATATTTGCCGAAACTTGCAAGCGTGCTGCTCTGGAAGGAAAGCAGGATACCCGTCAACGCGAACCCGCCGATGGTAACGTACACGGCATAACCCTGTAGCAGCCACACCGAGAAAGCCACGCACGGCAGCAGGAAAAGCACCTGGTAGAGGGCCTTGAACCAGCGGTGTGACGATTTTTTCTTATTGTAGGTATTGTTTACCTTGAAAGTCAGCAGCGTACGTGCCGCCACCATCGCCACGAAGAACGAAACGAAATTGGCTTCGGGCCGGCGCATCAGTATAGGGTAAAAGAAGACAATTATCAGGCCTGCGATTATAGACACCGAGAGCAGTATCCACATCAGCACGTTCGTGCGGCTGCTCCTGCTTGCCGGCAGGCGCCGCAGGTTGCCTTCGAAATATATTAACCATATATTGGCGAAAAGGAACAGGGCGGCCCCGAACAAGGGGTTGTCGAGGATATAATGGCTTACGAACATGCACAGTATCAACTGCAGGAAATCCGCGTTGATATTCGAAAGGCTCAGTATAACCCTTAGCCTGTATGATTTCCTGGCAGGAGCCATTAGTTCGTGTGTTATATTTACAAATATATACAAGAATCGTTAAATCCACTCTGAGAGGATGTCTAAAAATATTGCCGCGGTCGTTTGAAGGTAGATTTTTAATGTATTTTTACATGAAAGCCGGGGCGCTGCCTATAAACCGGACTCTTAATTTATTCCAAAACAATTTTAACAAAATATGAAAATGCTTGGCACAACTATTGTTAAGTAACTAAAAACAATGTAAATTGCATGACTGTAGCCCCTGCACAGGGGAACAAACACAATGAAAAGCGACATTTATAAACCCTTAAATATTATTGATTATGTTTTGGTTATGGTATGTTCTTATAGGAATTGCGGCGGGATACCTCGCCGGAAGGATTGTTAAAGGCAGCGGTTCGGGGCTTATCCTCAACCTTGTCATAGGTGTTATAGGTTCGGTAATAGGAGGATGGCTATTCAGCCTGATGGGAGTAGGTGGCGGCAATATGCTGTGGAGCCTGCTGACCGCTACAGTCGGAGCTATAGTCCTGCTGCTCATCGTGAGCCTGTTCACGAACCCGAAGAAAAGTAAGGCTTAAGCCTTCTGTCCGGGTTTTGTGCGGAACCCATTGTTAAGCGGACGGTGATAGGATACTGAAAACAACTTAAAAGATAACGATTATGAATGCAATGACTCACAGGCTTTCGGCAAAGGACCGGAAAAAAATGAGGGCTTCGGATTTCGGCATACCTGCCACCCGCGAGTTCCCTATGCCGGATGCCGTACACGTAAGGGCGGCGGAATCCTATTTCCGTTACGCTCCGGAAGAGCAGAAACCCCTGCTCGCGCGCCGAATACTTATTAAAGCCAAGCGTTTCGGTGTAAAGATAGAAAGCGAAACGGTACATGAGTGGGCGGAGAAGTATAAAAAATAGCCCCGGTAAAAGCAAACATACGGCGAGGTGTAAAATATTTTTACACCTCGCCGTATGTTTAATCCTTCCGGCTGAATGTTAAAACTTCGATATCACACACATAAACAATTATAAGTTAATTATATAAATATTTTATTAAAAATATTTGTTACATTTTGTTACTTCAGCAGTCATAAGTATAGAAACACCGATATGGAAAAGTAGCCCGCAAGGGACTGAAGATATTAATAACAAAAAACATTAAGCCATGAAAAAATTATTATTCATCGTAGCCGTCATAGTCCTGGGCTTCACGGCAACTGCCAGCGCAAACGCGGAAGAGCGGGGTGACAATCTGGAAACAATCTGCGCCATGAAAGAAAAAGCATTCACGCAGCGCTACCACGGAGAAATGGACAAAGCGGAGCAGACGCTCCTGCAGGCGATAAGTATTTTTTCCATACAGCCGGAAGACATACGGTCCGAATATCACCTTCTGGAGGCCGATCTCTATTACACGCTCGCCCGATATTATTCGCTGAACGACAAAACCGACGATTCGTTAAAAGCCCTTCGCAAAGCGGTAAAGCTCGGATGGAACAACTATGATTTCCTATCTATGGACAATGAGCTGGTAAATATACGTAAGACCAAAGCCTTCAGATCCATAATGAACGAATTGAGGCTCAACAGCGCACAGTACGCGGAAAAGATTTAAAAGTGTGCCGAATTCCTTAAGGCCAGGTCACCGGTCTTCAAAATTATTCATACGATTGGGCAATCAAGGGGTTGCAAATGAGGAACGGGAACCGGAGTCCCGTTCCTCATTTACATTGGATCTGCTTATTTAACATATTGGAAATTGTATAAAAATACAGGAATATCTATGCATAGCCTGACAGTAATTTTCCGTACTGGTCAACGTAATATAAAATTACAAAACCAGATTTAATAATACTCCCACACATTTGGAAATCGTAGCCAGGAACTAACAAACAGGGTCGTTAACAGCTTCGAACATTATTTTAGTAGCAGGATTGGATATCTTGGAATCGCTTTTATTTCTATTCCCATTATTATTTTTACCAGAACTGTCTAATAACGGAAAATATGTCGCAGCATAACCTTATACGCATGTATGAAAACAGCTTCCGTGAATACAGGGAGCTGCCGGCGCTGACCGATTATTTCAAAAACGAAACGTTTTCGTACTACGAGGTGGCCAAAGAGGTTGCCAAACTTCATATGCTATTCTCAAAAGCGGGCCTTAAAAAAGGGGAAAGGATAGCTCTTG